>CASUON010000109.1 GCA_949457475.1 uncultured Lachnospiraceae bacterium | reverse complement strand
TGCAGTCTCAATCCCTTCCGCCTTCCTTACCAGTACGTTGTGGTCAAGCATTTTACTCGTATTCTGCATCAAGACAAGGGAAATCATAAGCGGCAGCCCTTCTGGCACCGCGCAGACAATAATTACGATCGCGAGCGATACCGCTTCGATTACATCTTTTATGATTTCTTGTATGTCATTTGCAAAATACGCGGATACGCCGCCCGCAGACATGATAAAGTAGGCAAAGTACAATACGGAAATAGCAATTGCCCCGATATAGCCAAATGTGGATATCTGCTTTGCCAATTTTGCCAGTTTTACTTTTAATGGGGAATCCGGCTCATCTTCTTGCATTTCTTCGGCCATCTTGCCCATCATTGTCTTTAAGCCGACTTTGCGGACATCCAAAACGCCTTCGCCATCAAATACGACCGCCCCGCGGAACAAAGAATGCGCATCGACGAACGTATCCCCGGTAATATCCTCCGGCAGCTGGAAACCTTCTTGCGCCGCCGACTTTTTGCATTCTTCCGCCTCCCCGTTTAATGCCGAGTTATCCACACGCAAGGAACCGGTTACAAGCACGCCGTCCGCCGGTATCTTGTCGCCGGACTGTAGCAGCACCTTGTCTCCGACAACTACTTCGTCCACGTCAATCACTACTACAGCCCCGTTACGGTATACTTTGCACTGGTCTTTTTTCGTATTGTCTTTCAACTCGCGGTATTTCGTATCGCTTGCCACTCCTGTTTTCGCAGATACAAAAGCTACGATAAATACTGCTACGATTGTCCCCAGCGGTTCGTAAATCTCCGCATACCCGAAGCAGAACATCACGATCATAAGCGCCGCGATCGCAAGCAGTATTTTAATCATCGGGTCTGAGAACGTTTCCTTAAATTCTTCCCAGAAAGTTGTCGGCTCTGAATCCGGTATTTCATTCGATCCGTATTTTTGCCGGGAAACCTCAGCCTCCTGATCTGTCAATCCTTGAAATTTCATTTACAATTAGTCCTCCAATTTTTTCTGTAGCCGCCTTGCAGATGCAAGCCGGCTGCAATTTTGTCTTTATGTATAAACGCGTAAATACAGACAGGCTGCTAGTTACGCGTATACACCTGTAAAACATATTATCCCCATAGCGGCATGCCTTATACATGCCGCATGCAGGTTCATCGACCGGATTCGCCACGCGGCGACTGTATGCAGACGCACGCTTCTTGCAGACGCATATCCTTACAGATGCGCCGGACGGATTCGTTATGTGGCGGCGCATCCGCTACATACGTACGCACGCTCCTTACAGATGCGCCGGACGGATTCGCTTTGTGGCGGCGCATCCACTACACATAACGGTTCGCAAGCTCGCCCAGCCCCGGGTCTGTAGTCCCCTGTCCGATGGCGTTGAACTTCCATTCCCCGTTTCGGCGGTAGATTTCCCCAAAGATCATCGCAGTCATGCCGGAATAGTTTTCTGTCAAGTCATATTTGCACATTTCTTTATTATTCCGCTGGTCTACCAGGCGGATAAACGCATTCTGGATCATTCCAAAGTGCTGTTTTCTCTGCACTGCCTGGTAAATATTTACAACAATGACGATCCGGTCATACTCTTGCGGAACATTTGACAAATCTACGATAATCTGCTCGTCGTCCCCTTCGCCCGCTCCGGTAAGGTTATCGCCCATATGCATAATCGTACCGGACTTGTGCTTTAGGTTTCCGAAATATACAATGTCTTCTTTCCCGCACAATTTCCCGTTTTTTAAAAGAATTGCGGATGCATCGCAATCGATCGGCTTTGGCTTTGGTGCGAAAAAACCTGCTCTTTCCCGCTTTGCCTCGTCCCAACCTAATCCTACGACTACTTTTGAAAGCCCTGCGTTGTCTTTCGACAGGCTGACTTTTTGTCCTTTTTGCAAACTGACTGACATCTCCATGCCCTCCTTTATTCAACTTCTACGCCAAAGTTCGCGCACAGCGCCGCCAGGCCGCCCTGGTATCCGCTGCCGATCGCGTTGAACTTCCATTCCCCGCTACTTTTATACAATTCTCCAAATACCGCCGCCGTTTCGATCGAAAAATCTTCGCCCAGGTCATAGCGGAGCATCTCTTCGCCTGTCTCCTCATTATAAATGCGGATAAACGCGTTATTCACCTGGCCAAAATTCTGCCTTCTTGCCTCCGCTTCATAAATCGTAACGGTAAATGCGATTTTGGTAATATTGTCCGGCACTTTTGCCAGCTCGACTTTAATCTGCTCGTCATCCCCGTCGCCTGCCCCGGTGAGGTTGTCGCCCATATGCTGCACGCCACCGGATGGATGGGACAGATTTCCATAAAACACGAAATCTTCCGACCTGGATATTTTGCCCGTATCCGTCAGTAAAAATGCTGCGGCGTCTAAATCAAAATCCCCGCCGGTATCAAACTGGTTAATATCCCATCCAAGCCCTACGACAACTTTCTTAAGCCCTGGATTATCTTTTGTAAGGCTGACTTTCTGCCCCTTTTTTAAACTAATCGGCATTTGCTACCCTCCTGTTTTCATCTTTTTTCATTTTAATCTTTTCATTTATTCATTTCATCTCATCTAATTTTTATATCTAAGTTTTCCTGATCTTATCGATGCAATTCGATGCCATCCGATACAATTCGATGCCATCCGATACAATTCGATGCCATCTGATGCAATTCGATACCATCTGACGCAATTCTTCTATGCTACTTCGATATAATTCTATGCAACTTCTATGCCATAATGGCCGCACAGCGCCGCCAAGCCGCCCTGGAAGCCGCTGCCGATCGCATTGAATTTCCATTCCCCGTTATGGCGGTAGATTTCGCCTACGACTACGGCTGTTTCAATCGAAAAATCCTCGCCCAAATCGTAGCGGATCAATTCCGTACCTGTCACTTCATCGATAATATGGATATATGCATTTGACACTTGCCCGAAGTTCTGCCGGCGCACATCGGAATCGTAAATCGTAACAGTAAAGGCTACTTTCTCTACATTTGCCGGGACCAAGCTTAAATCTACCAAAATCTGCTCATCATCCCCTTCCCCTTCGCCGGTTAGGTTATCCCCCATATGCTTGATCGCTTTGCTTGGGTGCTCCAGGTTTCCATAAAATACAAACTCTTTTTCGGTTGGACATCTGCCGTTCGAACCAAGCATAAACGCCGCCGCGTCCAGGTCAAAATCTGCGCCGGAATCAAACGCATTGACGTCCCAGCCCAATCCTACCATCAGTTTTTTCAAACCCGGATTACCTTTTGTCAGATCTACTTTTTGTCCTTTTGATAAATTAATCGGCATATTATTTCCTCCTTCACTTAATATGATATAATATCATGTGCTTTGGCCGGGCAGCTATGTTTCCAGCCGCCGCACTTGTCACGCGTATTTCATTTTTTCTCTATGCCGCCAAGCTGGCCTGGGACTCCTTTGTCTGGCCCGCTTGCTATGCGTATTTAACGCTTTGCCTCTGGCATATGGTACATCCGGTTGAATTCCTGTTTGATATTGTCCAGCTTCGCCTGGTCTTCGATCCGCTGCCGGCGGGCATTTTCCTGTATCTGCCTGGTCTCGTCGATGCCGTTTACAATCGTCCGCCAGGTTGTTTCCAGCGTTTCTATTTTGATCGAGCTGCCGGACGCAAGCTGCGCCGTCAGCTTCGACTGTTCTACCGTATTCCTTGCGTTTTTCATTAACAGCTCATTTGTTTTTTCGTCCAGCGCGGACATCGCTTCTGCCTGCACTTTCTGGCGTTTTAACATAATCGCCTGTGCAAGCGCCTGCTTAAATACTGGAAGTGTGATAATAAATGCGGAATTAATCTTTCGAACTAAATTCATATTGCTAAATTCCATCATTTTAATCATTGGGATCGACTGCATTGCCACACTTTCCGCCGTACGCAAGTCCTGCGTCCGTTGTTCCAGCATTGTTAAAGCCTGATTTAAGCTTGTTAGTTCGAATTGGATAGACGTGTCCCCGGTCGCCTCCAAGTCAGACTGCCTCTGCGCGATATATGCTTCTAATTCCCGGCAGCCCTGCTCCCCAGCCAGAATATATTTCACGAGGTCATGGTAATAATTTACATTTGCCTCAAACATCTGGTTCAGCTTGCGGTTGGACTGTTTGATCTCGGATTCATACTGCTTGAGCTGGACGTATATCTTTTCAACTTCATCGCCCATCGTATGGTATTTATCCAAAATTTTTTCCAGCTGTTTCCTCACATTCCCAAACATTTTTTTAAATCTGCCGGGATTTTCACGGATTTCGTCGATATCAAATTTATCCATAATTTTTGCAAGCGCATTGAGCATCTCGCTGGAATCGTCCAGCTGCGACATGCTCATACTGCTTAGTACGACGTCCGACGCTTTTGATATCTCTTCGGCTGCTTCTGCGCCGAATGAGACAATCGTCTCTAAATTAAACACCTCAATTGTGCTTGCAATTTCATCGACTTCCGGCGAATTGACCAGTTCCGCGTTCATCTGCTGCCTATCGGCTACAATATCGTATTTTTCCACTACTTCAATTTCATTTTTTACATCCACTGCCCCCGCCGCTGTCATCTGCGGCGCCGCTGTTTTGCTAAAATCAATGCCCATACTTATGTCCCTCTCTTAAAAATAATATCACGCCATTTTGGACGTTTCGCCGTCTGTTTCCTGCGGACATTGAACGTCGGCACCTGCAAGTCGTACACATATTCCCCCACCTGGTGTTCTTCAATCGTCCGGTTATAAAAATACTTTTCTATATTCTGATACCCGGTAGGGACAAAAAACAGAACGTCAAACCCTACCAGGTTCATATACGCAGCTAATATGGAATCTTCTAAGGAAATCGCCTGTTCCCCAGTATTTATAAAAATTAATTTTGGATTCATTTTTGTAAAGTCAAACTTCTGTACCAAGCGTACCAAATCTTTCGGAAGGTTTAGCACAGTGGCGATGACCGTATACTCCGTCCCATTTTCAGATATCCCCCGTATCAGTTTGCGTTCGATCAAAAGCTGCAGCTTATCAAGCATATGCTCTTGTACCTCTTCCCGCAGGTAGCCGTATGGGTATTGCGCATGGTTTTTGATCTTATCTTTTAATAGCCGGCCGTTTTTAAAAAACGCCGCGGCATAAGTTTTCATCGGGTTTGGCGCCGTGCTTTCTATAAACGGCGCATGGCCGACTACATACGTATCTTCCGTCACCAGTTCCTTGACCATCGCCCAGTATTTGGATACGTTTGCGTCTTTTACCCCGGATATTTTGGCAAATATGACCGGGACATTTACAATATCGTTTATCGTGCTAAAGCTGGGCCTGTATTTTAGCTCTTCCTTCCACAAAATCGGAATCTCTTCATACATCGTCTGCAACGTCACGGAATTTGCCTTTTGAAACTGCTGGTTACGGTAGATACCGGAATCCTGGTACATTAGCGTATCCAGCTCCCGCTGCGCGTGGTAGGCGGCCGTCCCGATCTGCACATCCGCATTATCTTGTGGAAAACGGCGGATATCCAGTGATTCCGGGGCATTTGTTTCATACAGCATACGGTCTTTCAAGTAGCACGCTACATTCCGGTCCGGATGCAGTACGAGCACATCTACCGGCAGCTTCGCAAGGAATATTAAAAACAAAGCCTCGTTTTCCTGCTTGCAGCCGCCCATATAAATAAAACAGCCGATGTCTGGAAGTTTCCAGTTAGAAAAAAGCCCCTGCTGGTACCGGCGCAGCCAGCATAGCAGATATACGGCCTTATTCGTCAGTTTATTCAAATTATTATCCGGCGTTTCCGCTTCGGCAAGCAGCGTGTCCACAAACCCTTTTACCATAATGCGCTGGAGCTCTATATTTGCTGTATATTGAATATTGGAGGACAGGCCCATTATCATCTGTTCTATTTTATCATACGGTTTCCTATGAATCGCGGCAATTTCTTCCATTGTCGGAACGGGGATGCCTGCATCGACAACGACTAGGCGCCTGCCCGCCTCTTTCATTTCCAGATAGAACTGGTACAAATCGTTAACGTAGGATAGTTTGTCCTCCACGCCGTTGACCTTTGCAAAACAATTATAAAAGAAATTCGAATCCGTCCCCCTTGCCGCCGGCGGTTTTTTCACATCGCTCCACACGTCGCCGGATATCCAGGCGTTCGTACAGTTATTTACGCCCGGCTTTTTCCCGTATAACCGTTCGCTGTCCGCTTCTTTACGCAGTTTTTCCCGGATGGCCTGGAGGCTGAACGATTTTGGAAATTCTGTCATATCCGCTAATTTCAGCTCATCCGACAGCGCGCAGTCCGGGTCCAGTTTCCGATATCCCGCGTCCCCGTGGTATTGTAGCAAAATAACGTCGCAGCCAGCTTTAGATAGGATGCTGACCAACATTAGCTCATAGTTGCTAATATTGCCTTCGTACAATATTTTCGGCACGTCCTCCCGCCCTAGCAGATTTACAATGCGTTCAAATTTATAATACAGCCAGCACATAAATTTAATATACGCATTTTTCACCATATTACTATTTTTTCCGGCTTTTTGCAGGGAATTGAGGGAATCGAAGAGGGACGCGGCGACATTTTCACGTTGCTGATCATTCATCCTCGGCAGCCACTTTTTCAAACTCGATGAAAGAAAGCCCGGATGCAGCTGAAAATCCATCCCCATTACTTCATTATAATAGGAAAGGTTTTTTTCATCCGGATTCGGTATTTTGCCTTCAATGACCACCCCGGCTTTTCTGGCTGCTTCGTAGTATTTCTGTATAAACTGTCCGACTTGCGGCGTATAGCCATTGATCCGGTAAAAATACACCCCACGCTGCTGCCGGCTGGCCAGGTTCAAAAAACAGTCCTCAAGCTGCTGCATTTTCATATGCTCAAACATTACGTCTGTCACCTTCATTATTGACTTTAAAGTCTTTCAAAGAATACTAATCATGTTTCCTGTCAGAAATCGTTAACCTAATCCTACCATAAATTCACATAAATAACAACCCTTTACACAAACCCTCTGAGAAACAGGCGCAAACTTTCGTACCCTACCGCCAGATTAATATTCTGCCCACGGTCAAAACCCGCCGTACTAATCCCGATTACCTCGCCGGACATATTCAAAACCGCGCCGCCGGAACTGCCGTTTGAGATCGGAGCGGTAAACTGTATCATATCTACGCCGTCGACCGTGCGAAACCCCGAAATAATCCCGTCTGACACAGAATTAAACAACCCCAGCGGGCTCCCGATCGCAACTACTTTCTGGCCCCGTACAAGTTTACGCACCCCTTGGTACAACGGGAGCGGCTTTAATTCCCGGTCAATTCGCAGCAGTGCCAAATCCAGCACCGAGTGGTATTTTATCACTTCATCGGTCTGGTATACGTTTTGGTCGTCTTCGATCCGGACAGAATAAAAACTGCCCCCAGCGGCGACATGGTTATTCGTAAGAATGTAGCCGTCCCGGCCTACCATAATGCCGGAGCCTGTCCCGGTCACATCCCCCTTCCGATCATGGATTGCGACCATAACGACCGAAGACGCCAGCAGCGCCAGTTCCTCAAAACTTTTTTCAGACGGGGCGCCCGCTGCCTGCCGTAGCGGAATACGTACTTTAGGCGTATCATTTTCCTGCAAATTTCGTCTTTCCTGCATATTTTGTCTTTCCTGCATATTTCGTCTTTCCTGCATATTTTTGGTTTCCCGCGTCCTTTGCCTTTCCCGCTGCGGCAAATGTATTTTCACAGGAGTTTGCCCCTCCGGCGTGTCCTGCTGCGGCATAAAAACGCTAGGCGTCCAGTTATCCCGCTTTTGCCCGGATAGAGGATACTCCCCGAACGCACCCAGCGCAAATGTTTCTGACAGCCCGAGAAGCTCCGGACGGGCGCAAATATCCGCTCTTGTCTGCAACAGCATTACATCGCATCCTATCAGCGTCAGCAAATAAAAAAACAAATATTCCTGCTCTTTGCCAATATCCGACGCTACGATCTTAATGCCGAGCCGTTCATCCCAGCGGACTAGAAGGCCTTCCATTACAGCGTCAAACCAGCAGAGCACTTTTATCATAAAATTTCTTTTTATCGATTCATTTGCGCTCGGCCGCCCTGCTTCAAATGCATCCAACACCTTAGCGCACGCCGCCCCAAGTGCTTCTGCAAATCCGTTCCCTGTTACAGGTATGCCCGCCTGTATGGCGCGCCGCCCGCTCCTGGCCCACATCTCATAATTGCGTTGTACGCTATCTTCCGGCCCGCGGAACTCCGGCGCAGGCAGCCCACATATCCTTCGATACAAAAGCTCCCCTGCATGCATACGTTTTCCAAGCTCGCAGTCCATACGGTACACTTCGTCCGCCAATTTTTCATTTCCCCCCAGCGCCCGTACAAAAAAAACATCCCTGCAGTGGCGGTTGCATCCGCCCTTTAGATTCATAAATGACGCGATCGAATCCACTTTTATAATGTTATGCCGATACCTGACAACATTCTCCATACGCCCCCCTATATTCCTCTTTCTGTATTCCTCTTTCTGTATTCCTCTTTCTGTATTCCTCTTTCTGTATTCCTCTTTCTGCATTTTCCTAGTTTTCGTGTTTCTTTTTCCTTTGTTACCGTAAAGCCGAGTGTAGAAAGGCAACGGTTCTTTTTTTCGCCGCATATTGCTCTTCCATCGCCGGAAATTCTATGGTATATTAATAAGTAAAATTAGATAAAGGAGTAACTAATATTATGAAAAATTCCGTGCTCTATTATAGCGTCGGCCCGCTCTTGTACTGCCCCGCCAACAATCCTACCATCGCAGGTTCTATTATTAACCAGAGGTTTGGAACCGGATTTTCGCTCGCCTTATGCCTGGAAGATACCATCGCGGATGCTTTTGTACCACAGGCGGAATGCCAATTGGCCCAGTCCCTGGAGCGAATATACAATGCCAGCAAGGAGCGCCCTTTTTATCTGCCAAAAATCTTTATCCGTGTGCGCAGCCATGCGCAAATGCTGCGCCTCGCAACATCCTTACAAAACGTCAACGCCATACTATTTGGATTTATCCTGCCAAAATTTACTCCTGAAAACGCGGAACGTTACATACCTTTGATCATCCAGATCAAGGAACGTTTCGGCCGGCCAGTCTATGTAATGCCGATTTTCGAACATGCATGGCTGACAGACCTAAGGCGTCGGCATGACATTTTGTTTACATTAAAAGAAAAACTGGCAGATATAGAACCGCTCGTCCTAAATATACGGGTTGGCGGCAACGACTTGTGCCATTTGTACGGTTTCCGTCGGCATGACACCGAATCGATCCATCAGATTGCGCCCATCGCATCCATATTTTCTGACATCATCACGTGTTACGGCACCGACTATGTAGTTTCCGGCCCAGTATGGGAATATTATAATGGCAACAACTGGCGGGAGGGGCTGCAAAAAGAATTGCTGGATGACCGTTTATGCGGGTTCACGGGAAAGACAGTGATCCATCCAAAGCAGATTGCGCCAGTCATCGACTGCTACCGCGTTCCGGCGTCAGACCTAGCGGACGCAAAAGCAATTTTAAACTGGGATGCGTCCTCCCCTTCCCTTGTTTCCGGCAATACTGCCCATGAGCGCATGAATGAACAAAAAACGCATTTTAATTGGGCGATGCGTACAGTATTTTTGGCAGAAGCTTATGGCACTGTCCCTGCCAGCGGCTGAGTAATGCCGCTAAAAACGCTACGGCGCCGCCGCTGAAAGCGGCTGAGTAATGCCGCTAAAAGCGCTACGGCGCCGCCGCTGAAAGCGGCTGAATGATGCCGCAGCATTTATAATGGCGTAGCGGGTAGTACTGAAGCGGCACTTCTTTTTCTTGCGCCAGCCTTACAATATGCGCCAGCTCACGGTCCCCCTGGCATTTTTCGTCAACCAGTATTTTCCAGGGTACGCGCCGCAATAACACCCTGGTCGTTTCTCCGATCCCCGGCTTGACCAGGTTTTTGTCCGTAATGCCAAACGCTGCCGCAATATCTGCCGCCTCTTCCGCCCCTAGCCCCTTAGCCTCTTTACTTCCGCATTTTTGCAGACCGAAATCTCCTTCCCAAAAGTTAGGCACAAAATGCCGTTCAATCGCGTGGATATACGCATAAGACATATCAGAATCCGCAAGCTCTTCATAATACACCGCGCCATGAAAATCGTCTTCTTTGATAATATCATCCCGCCAAAAAGTCCTGCTGATTAACCCGGACACAGTGCTGTTTAGACATGCGCTTGGGATCAAGATGTCCTCATGCGTCCCGCAAAGCTCCGTGATATTTGCCGGGTCTGCCAAAACAGCGATTTCGCTCAAGACCCCT
>CASUON010000108.1 GCA_949457475.1 uncultured Lachnospiraceae bacterium | reverse complement strand
ATTGTGATCCACCGGTCGGGGGCGTTGTCTTTAGTCAGCCTGACTGTTTATGTAAACGGCGAGTATCTGAATACGTTTAAGGGGGACGGCATGATTGTCTCTACACCGACTGGTTCAACCGGGTACAACTTGTCTGCCGGAGGGCCGATCGTAGACCCAAAGGCCCGCTTGATCGTACTTACGCCGATTAATTCCCATACGCTGACGCCAAAAAGCATTGTGATTGACGCGCAGGATGAGGTGGTCGTAGAAGTAGGAAGCCGCCGTGTGCAAAAAGACGAAGTTGTAGAAGTAAGTTTCGACGGGGATAAAGGATTTCAATTAAAGGTCGGCGACCGGATTGAGATATGTCGGGCGCCTGCATGCGCCAGAATATTAAAACTGAGTAAGATTAGTTTTCTGGAGATACTGCGTAAAAAGATGCAGACTTTTCATTAAATGTGTATTTAAAAATTCATAAAATATGGAGAGCGACAATGAAATCTACAAGGCATGCGAAAATATTGGAGATTATAAAAAAATATAACGTAGAGACGCAAGAAGAGCTGTCCGCACATCTTCAGGCGGAAGGCTATGTGGTTACGCAGGCAACCGTGTCTAGGGATATGCGCGAACTGGAGCTTACGAAAGTACCGCTTGGGAATGGGCGGCAAAAATATGCCGTTATCAGCAAAAGCCAGGAAGAGATGGCGCACAGATATATCCGTATCTTTAAAGACGGATTTAGTTCCATGGATATGGCGCAAAATATACTTGTGATTAAAACAATATCGGGAATGGCAATGGCAGTTGCAGCCGCGTTGGATGCAATGAATTGGAATGAAATCGTAGGCAGCATCGCCGGGGACGATACGGTTATGTGCGCGATCCGTACGGTCGAAGAGACTGTATCGCTGATGGAGCGGCTGCGCAGGATGATAGACGAATAAGAAGCATGGAATGTAGATACAATGGAGTATAGAATAGATACAATGGAATTTGGATACAATAAGGAGGGGGCATGTTACATAATCTGCATGTGAAGAATCTGGCGCTGATTGATGAAGCTGAGGTGGATTTTTCACAGGGGTTAAATATCCTGTCTGGGGAAACAGGGGCCGGAAAGTCTATTATCATCGGTTCGATCGGCGTGGCGATCGGCGAAAAGGCTTCAAAGGACATCATCCGCAAAGATGCGGATTATGCGCTGGTGGAACTGATTTTTTCGGTAGATGACGCGGTTAGGCAAAAGCTGGCGGCGATGGACATTCCAATGGAGGACGACCAGGTGATTTTGACACGCAGGATTTCCGGCGGGCGTACGATTGCAAAGATTAATTCGGAAAGCGTATCGACGGCGAAATTAAAAGAAGCGGCTGCGCTGCTGATCGATATCCACGGGCAGCACGAACACCAGTCGTTGCTGAACCAGAAAAACCATTTGCAGATTTTGGATGTATATGCGAAGCGGCAACTGGGGGGCGCTAGAGAGCAGCTGGCGGCGGCATACCGCGCGTATGTCCAGATACGCAAAGAATTAAAAGAAGCGTCCATGGACACGGAACAGCGCGCTAGAGAGCTTGCCTTTTTGCAGTATGAAGTAGAGGAAATTGAACATGCAAATTTGCAGGCTGGTGAAGACGAAGAGCTGGAGACACAATACCGCCGTATGTCCAACAGCCAGAAAATAATGGGAAGCATTGGGCAGGTGTATCAGCTGACCGCGGCGGACGGGGCTGCGGAGCTGACTGGGCGCGCCGTGCAGGAGATTGCGGCAGCCAGTATTTATGACAGCCGCGTAGAGCAGCTGGAAGGCCAGTTAATGGAAATTGACAATTTGCTCAATGATTTTAACCGCGAGCTGGCAGGATATATAGAAGATGCGGAATTTGACGAAGGGCGGTTTTACGAAGTCGAAAAGCGCCTGGACGAGATCAACGGCCTAAAGGCCAAGTATGGCGGTTCGATTGCTAAAATATTGTCAGAATGCGAGCAAAAAAAGCTTCGGATTGAAAAATTAAGCGATTATGATACGTATTTGTCAAACCTGCAAAGCCAGTGTGGGAAAAAAGAAGCGGAACTGGATAAATTATGCCAAAAAGTTTCGAAAATTCGTAAAAAAGAAGCGTTAGAATTAGCAAAAAAGATTAAATCTGCATTAATTGACTTAAATTTCTTGGACGTCCAGTTCGAACTGCAGTTTACGAAAAAGAAAGAGTATACCGTGTTCGGTAATGACGAAGTGGAATTCCTGATCTCCACAAATCCAGGAGAACCGCTAAAATCGTTGACAAAAGTCGCCTCCGGCGGAGAACTGTCGCGTATTATGCTTGCGATCAAAGCGGTGCTTGCAGATTGTGACGAGATCGGCACGTTAATTTTTGACGAAATAGATACCGGGATCAGCGGGCGTACGGCGCAGATGGTTTCTGAAAAAATGAATGTGATATCCAAAGACCATCAGATAATATGTATTACGCATCTGCCGCAGATCGCAGCGATGGCGGACACACATTTTCTAATAGAAAAACAGGCGCATAACAATCTGACTGTGACGAATATCCGCAAACTGGCGGATGAAGAAACGGTTAAGGAGCTTGGGCGCATGCTTGGCGGCGTGCGGATTACAGATACCGTTTTAGAAAGCGCCAGGGAGATGAAGGATCTGGCAGCCGCCGCAAAAAATTCCGGCATATAAATACAGATACGGTGTATACTAGAGACAGAGCAATCTGTCTCTTTTACTTTGGGCAAAAGAGGGAAACGTGCGCCTATCGTAAGAAATACAGAAAATACACAAGAAAAGAGATGTCTGTTATGTTGCGAAGATTGTGGGTTCAATTTCAAAGAAAAAGAAAAATCGTTGGGTATACTGGACTGATTGCCTGCGCAATTTTTTCCTATGTGCTTTTAATGAATTCCATACCGGATAAAATTTATGTGGAACGAGGGCAGCAGCCGGAGTATTCTTTTGGCGTGCCGGTTACGGAGAGCATTGTAGACAGCGCCGAAGTGTTCGCGAATCAAAAGCTGGAAAAAAGCGGGCAGATTCACGTGTCCAAAAGCGGGCATGCCGTGCAAAGTACCAGTTCGTACCAGGTCTTATGCCGGTTGTTTGGAGTAATTCCTGTCAAACATATTTCGGTACAGGAAGTAGGAAAAAAAGAGCTGGTGCCCGCGGGTACCAATATCGGGATTTATGTGCGCAATGCGAAGGTGATGATTATTGGAACCGGGGAAGTAGCCGGGGAGTCCGGCGACCGGCAGGAGCCAGCCAAAAATGTCGTACAAAGCGGGGATTTTCTTTTAGCCGTTAATGGGGAAGAAGTGAAAAACAAAGAACAGCTGCAAAAAACAGTGTCCTTTTGTGAAGGAAAAAAACTGACTTTGCAGTTGCTGCGCGGCGCAGAACAGATTGAAGTTTCCATAAAACCGGTATTGTCGCAAGAAGGCATCTACCAGCTCGGAATCTGGGTACGGGATGATATTGCCGGTGTGGGTACATTGACTTATGTTACAGATTCGATGGAATATGGCGCGCTGGGGCACGGGGTTACGGATGCGGATGTCGGCAGCCTAATTGACTTAAAAAAAGGGTTTATTTATCAAACCACGATTTTAGAAATAAGAAAAGGCCAGAAGGGCCAGCCGGGCGAAATGGCGGGAATGATAAACTATAACGATGCGTATAAGCTGGGGGCGATCGAGGAAAATACGGGCGTAGGCATCTACGGGAGACTGTCAAAGCTGCCGGAGGAATTGGAAGACGCCGACGCCTTGCCGGTCGTATATAAAGAAGGGATAAAAGCGGGAAAAGCGCAGATTATAAGTTCGGTAGAAGGAAAACGCCAGGCGTATGATATCGAAATCGAACAGACGAACTACCATAGCGAGGGGAACAACAAAGGCATCCAGTTCCAGGTGACGGATGAAAAGCTGCTAAAAGATACTGGAGGGATCATACAAGGGATGTCGGGGAGCCCGATTGTGCAGGACGGGTGTATTATTGGGGCTGTGACGCATGTGTTTATTTCCGATTCAACAAAGGGGTATGGGGTGTTTATTGAGAATATGCTGGAGCATTAATGAATTAAATAGATGGTGAAAAGCGTTTCTATCCAAGTGGATACCAAGTGGATACCAAGTGGATAGGAGCGTTTTTTCATTTTTTAAAAAGTGTTGAAAGGTTGGTATTTAACTGTTATATATGTTAAAATTACGATACTGGCAATGGCGTGCAAAGTTGAAAGCGCGCAAGAATTTGCAGATTTGTTCAGATACAAACATTTGCGTGAAAAGGCAGACAAATGTCTGCACGGGTGGTCAAAAGCGTAGGCAGGAAGAGGAAAGGTTTTTTGCCCGGTTTGCGAGACGGTAAATTACGAAAAGGAGTGAAGACATTGAACGAAGAATTAAAAAAGAAGATGCGTGAAATTTTATTGGAACGGTATGGCGTGGACATTGACGAGGCGGTATGCCGCTTTTCCACACAAAATTACGCGTTCATATTTTCGGAAAAGCCATATATGATCCGCGTGAGCATCTCGCCGAAAAAGAGCAGGAAAGAGATCTTAAGCGAACTGATGTGGGTGGACGACTTAAAGCCGTTCAAACAGACGATCTGCGAGCCGAATGAGTCGCTGAACGGGATTTTTCTGGAGGAATTTGAGATTGACGGCGTTTTATACCGTGCCAGCATGTTCCGTACGGCGCGGGGGAACATTAAGCTGACTACCGAGATGAAGCCAATGTTCTTTATCTGTGTGGGCGACCTGCTGGGGACGATCCACCATGTTAGCACCAATGAACGGGAACTGGGCATCCAGTATGGCCGTAAGAGGATGAGGGATACGTTCCAGGAATTAAAAAACCGCGTGGCAAAAGATATGCCGCCTGAAATTGAAAAGAGGATTCAACACATTCAAGAGGAAGTAAACGGCCTGCCGGAAGAGCTGGGCCGGTATGGCATCTGCCACGGAGATTTCCATATTAACAACTTTTTTGTGGAGGAAAATAATATCTGGCTGTTCGATTTTGACGGCTGTACCTATGCCAATTATCTGTATGACGTGGCAAGCTTTGTCCAGGCATGTTTCCTTATGGGTTATAAAGCGGGGGAAGACTGCCGCAAAGTGCTTTACGAAGACATCCTGCCTTATTTTAAGACGGGCTATGAGTTAAATAAGGAATGCGACGAACATTATTGGGACCAGTTGGAGCTGTTTATCGCTTATCGCGTGGCAATGGCATATATGTCGCTTTTGGAAATTGACCAGTGCGGCGTTGTGGACAATTTAGAACAGATCAAACAGTTTTTAGGCTACATAATTTCTCAGGATGATGTATTAGGCGCGATGACAGCGGCATTAAAGAAATAAGGAGGCTCCAATGAAAAATGATTACATCGTCCGGAATTTGTATCGTTCTTTCGTAATTGTTTCCATATTGTCTGCATTGACGGCGACGGTAGGGATGCTGATTGACAATATGATTGTCGGTTGTTATCTAGGCTCGGACGCGTTGGGCGCCATGGGCGTTGTAGGGCCTGTGAGCCTGCTCCTTTCCGCCTTTGGAAATATCTGTTCCGGCGGAGGGACCGCACGGGCTTCTCAGGCGCTTGGAAGAGGCGACCGGGAACAGGTCTGCCGTATTTTTACGGTTACGATGCTGTTTGCATTTCTTGTAGGAGCGGCCCTTACGGCTATCGGCCTGTTTTTTGCGCCGCAGATCGCCGGCATACTAGGCGCGCAGGGGGCGTTAAAAGAGCTGACTACCCAATATTTGTACGGCTATTTTTTGGGCGCCCTTCCTACGCTTATGATGACGGCGCTAATGGGGTTTTTCCGTATTGACGGCTCCCCGCGCCTGCCAATCTTGTGTATCGCAGTTATGACCGGATGCAATATTGTGCTCGATCTGGCTATGGTGCTTGTATTGCATAAAGGGATGTTTGGGATGGCGTTAGCGACGGCTATCAGCTATTTCCTTGCGGTTTTGGTAGGCTGTTCGCATTTTACCAAAAAATACAACACGCTGAAACTGACGGCGGTAAAGGGGATTGGAAAAGAACTGTCTTCTATGATCGTGACCGGGGCGCCTACGGCCATCAGCCGGATTAGCGATACCCTGAAAGTGATGATTTTGAATAATCTTATGGTAACGGTGATCGGCGTGGGCGCGGTTACGGCGCTGAATGTCCGCACGCAGGCGAACAATATCGTAGGCGCGTTGATCGTCGGCATCGGACAGGCGGCGATCCCGGTGACGGGCATGTTCTATGGGGAAGAGGACAAGACGGCCCTTAGAGATACGTTAAAGACGTCTCTGCGGATCGGGATGGCGCTTTGCGTGGCAGGGGCGGTCCTACTGCTTTTGTTCCCAGCCTTTTTTGTTGGAATCTTTGGGGTTACGGAACCTGCTATTATGGAAATGTCAAGTACAGCCATACGCCTGTTTGCTGTTGGAATGCCCATTGCTTTGACAAATACGATTCTGATGAATTTTTATCAAAGTACTAGAAAAACGGGCCTAGCTACTTTGATCTGCGTGCTGCAAAGCCTAGTGTTTACTGTGGCTATGGCATTTTTGCTGATTCGGCCGATGGGCAGCACCGGGGTGTGGACGGCGTTTCTTTTCGGGGAAATATTTACGTTTCTTACCGTTGTGTTATATGTTTCCATAAAGAATGGAAAATTTTCTACAAAAATCACGTCTTATATGCTTTTGGAAGAGGATTTCGGAGGAAACCCAAAAGACAGGCTGGAGCTCTCGATCGGCAACAGCATGGATGAAGTGATGAACTTATCTTCCGGCATTTTGCGGCTGGAACATGATTGGAAGATCGACAAAAAAATGTTGAATGAGATTTCTCTTTGCGTAGAGGAAATGGCCGGCAACGTCGTACAACACGCGTTTAAACCGGGGGAAAAGAAGTGGTTTGACGTGCTGATTGTGAATAAGCCGGCGTCTGTCGTTATGCGTATGCGCGATAACGGCTCCGCCTTTGACCCGTGCGATTATCTGGAAATGGCCGGGGATGGGGATAAAAAAGAGGGGTTTGGCATTAAAATGATCTCGTCACTTGCCGATAGATTTGACTACTCGCGCAATATGGGTCTGAATGTCCTAATCATTGTCTTAAATAAGACGGATGCTTGCAGGTAAGAAGCGGTACAGCGTGATATGGATTTAAGGATGGACGGTAGAAAAATCAAAAGCATATTTTTGAACTATATTGCGAATGCGAAGAGAAAGAAATAGATGGCAAAAGAGGATAAAAAGGCGGGGAAAAGACAGTATGATAATTGGCTCATCCGAAAGAATGAAACAGCTTTTCGTTTGCGTGTGTTAGGTGGCAGGACATCTTAGTTCGTTTTTTTGCATCTTATGTAAATGCGGCAATTTGGGAAACTGGATGTGCTATAATATAACATCTCCAGATTGCAAAGGCAGGGGCGCTTACGCCTGTAAACAACCTGTATCAAACGTAAAATCGACTGTAAAAATAGGGAAATTTTTTTATATTATGAGCCTTCGGCTAAACATGGACGTATAAATAGTAGAAGAAACGAAAAATACAGCGGCGGCTGAGCAGATCGATGGAAAGCGTGTATAGAGTAGTCTGGGTAGTTGGAAGGATAGGAATATAGGAATAGCTATACAAAAACGAAAGGAGACAAAAGTAATGAAAGAATTTTTAGAATTATTAGAAAAGAATCCGGAAGTGAAACAAAAGGTCGCGGAGATGGACGCAAATATTGACACAAAAATGTCGGATTATATCGCCTTGGCGGCAGAATATGGCGTGAAGCTGACGGAGGCGGATTTTCAGCCGTCGGATGCGCAGGAATTGTCAGAGGACGAGCTGGACGCAGTAGCTGGCGGGAAAGACTGCCTTTGTGTGGGTGCAGGCGGAGGAACCGGGGAAGATGCGACAAAGACGAAGACTTGCGCATGCGTGGTCGCTGGATATGGATATATGGATGATGATAAGAAACGCTGCTTTTGTCTCGCAGGGGGCAGTGGCTCCGACCATGCATAAAGGAAACTTTACGATATGGCAAAAAGACGCCGTACTATTCTTGCAGTTTTCAAATACGCTTTCGATTGCAAATGGTTGTTAAAAAGCCTGATAACGCTTCTGTTCGGTGGGGACAGAAGCGTTTTTCTTGAAAAGTCGCATATTACCGGCGTCTGCTACATCTTAATTCATATTTTTGCATTTTGTGCAAATGTGGCTATTTTGCAAACGAGATGTGTTATACTTAAATACCAATTAGAAAAATAGGATTGCATTAGAATCTGCATTAGAATCGAGGAAACCACATTGGAAACAAACGCTCCGTTGGCGCAGAATGGGCAATTTTTAAAAAAAGCATATGGAAGGGCTTTGATACCATGTATCCTGTCTATTTTAAGCGGCAATATTAATATCCTTGTAGATGGGATTTTAGTCGGGCAAAAACTGGGTACGGATGCGCTGGCGGCGATTAATTTTAGCCTTCCGGTATATCTGGCGCTATGTATTGTAGGTTCCTTCCTCGTATCCGGGACGGCGATCTGCGCGTCAGAAGCGATCGGGGACAACCGGCGCGGGGAGGCGCAGTCGTTATACCAGATGTCTGTGTTCTGGTGTACGGCGTCGTCGGTAGCAATTATGGCGGCCGGATATTTTTTGACGGGGCCGCTGTCACGCGCCTTGTGCCCAGACCAGGCAGTTGCCGCTTTGGCCGGGCAATATATTGGGGTTACGGTTGCGGGGGCGCTGCCAAAGATTTTGATCTATATCCCGTTTTGGTTTTTGCGTTTAGACGGGAGGAATGGGCAGGTTACCGTAATGATGGTAGTGATGGGCGCAGGCAACGTGCTGCTGGATATCCTGTTTTTGTTTGCGTTCGATATGGGGGTATTTGGGGCGGCGCTCGCCAGCGTAGTGGCGACGGCTGCTGCTTGCGTGCTTGGCTTTTGGCGCCTGTGCGATAAAAAAAGCAGTTTCCGTTTTGGATTTGCGGTTTCTTGTGAAAATGTCCCGGTCGTGCAGATTGTAAAGGCGGGGTCGCCGTCGGCGGTCAACAACCTGTTTCAGACGCTACGGGTAATGGCGGTCAACGCGTTGTTGATGCAGTATGGCGGCAGCGGTATGGTAGCGGAGTTTACGGCGGTAAACTGTATCTGCGCGTTTGAAGAAAGCGTGATCTGCGGGGTGCCGCAGGCAGCGTCCGCCATGCTGGGCATTTATCATGGAGAGCATGACAACGGCAGCGCCAGGCTGCTTTTAATGCAGGAAATAAAAAGCGGTGTGCCGTATTGCGTGCTGTTTTGCGCGGCCGTATTGTCCGGCAGCGGCTGGATTGGCAGGGCGTACGGCCTGCCGGGCTCTTTGCTGCCTGCGCTTGCCTGTTTGGCGGCCGGTATGGTACCGGCGCTGTTTAACTGCATCCTGTCGGGATATTACAATGTATCGGGGCATATTTTGTGGGCAAATGCCATTATTTTCCTGCGCGTATATTTGATGGGCGCCGTGTCTTTGCGATTGTTGTTTTATTTCGGGAAAAACCCATGGCTGTTTTTGGCGTTGGGCGAGATATTTACGATCGCGGTATGGTTTGTGGCTACGGGGGCCGCCCACCGCATCTACCCGCAGCAGTCCCGGTATTTCCTGATGGACGATACGCTCGAAAAGACAGGCAGGGTCATTAATTTTTCGGTAAAAGGGGACGATTTCGACATTTGCAGTGCGAGCAGCAAGATTACGGGGTTTTGTGAGGAAAACGGCATGGTGCCCAAGCAGGTGATGCGCGTCAGCCTTGCAATGGAAGAGATTATGACGCTGATTACGATGCGTAACGAAGGCGGGAATGTAGTGTTTGACCTGCGCGTATATGCACTGCAGGATGTAATCGGCATCCGGATCCGGTATAGCGGAAAAGATTTTAACCCGCTTTGCTATACAGAGGAAGAGGGCGAGGATATGTATATGGGTATCCGCATGATCGAGGATATGGTAGAGGAAACTATGTACCAGCGGACGTTTGGCATGAATACGCTTCAGATTTTATTATAAATTTTATGACAGGTACCATAGTAAATAGGATAATAAATGGGATAAATAGGATCATCGTTTTATGGTTTATAAAATAGAGGAAGGCAATGAAGATAAATTGTGAAGCACTTGGGCGGGAGGCGCTTACACGGCTGCGGCGGACTGCAGGCAGGCCCAAAGAAGTGCAAGAAGGGCTGTTAAAAACCCTGCTGCAAAAAAACAAGGATACCGCATATGGAAAAAAATATGGGTTTGCGTCGATTGGCGGGCCGAAAACCTATCAAGACACAGTTCCGGTTTCTTGCTATGAAGACTATGCGCCGTATATCCTGCGGATGATACAAGGCAAAGAGCAGGAGCTGACGATGGAACCCGCGGCGTATTTTTGTATCAG
>CASUON010000107.1 GCA_949457475.1 uncultured Lachnospiraceae bacterium | reverse complement strand
GTGGTAGCTTAGTCGTTTTGGAGCAGGAAAAAGCTATGTGGAAACAAAGGCCTAATGGAGCAGGAGGAGAGGTTATGAGGGAAATCAAAAAGCAGATTTATCTAAGATGGGATGAATTTATATCGCTGTTTTGTCTGGAGATTGGATTTTTTTTATTCGGGGAAATTATGCTAGCAATTGTTATACGTATTGCGCATGAAAATGAAGTTTTTGAACTCGGCACGCTGCTTGCAATCGTCGTTCCGTTTTTTATGGACTTGTTTGTAAGCATTAGTTCGCTGGCTTCCTGTTTTAATTATGGAATCAGCATGTGCGACACGCGAAAGCGTTTACTACCGGTGATCCTGGCAACGACGTTTCTGGAATGTTTTGGCGTCTCAATGATCGCATGGCTTTTTCATGGTTTGGAATCCTGGATTTTACGTGTATTCTATCCGGGTATGCGCAATGAATTGAGCCTTTCGCCATTGTTTCAATGGAAATATATTTTGGTGGCCTGCATTGTGCTTGTGGCGATCCAGGCATTGTTTGGGATGCTGTTTCTAAGATTTGGAAAAATAGCCTTGTGGTCAATATGGGCCATTTGGATGATTCTTTGCCTAGGCAGCACGAGGCTTGCCGATTTTATAAAAGAATATAAAGACAGCGTGCAAATGCAGGCAATCCGCGATATATGCGGCGTTTTTTCTGGATTGACGGAAACGGGCCTGCTCGTTGGAATTAGCGGGATTTGTGTTCTTATTATCCTGCTGTCGTGTTTCTTTTTACGTAAGCAGCAGGTTACACTATAGAGGTGTTATTACGGTGTTGTTTCCTTTGGTGTAAGAACAGGTCACACGATAACGGCGTTGCTGTAGCTTGTTTTCTGCGTAAGCAGAAAACAAAAAGGCGCGGCCATAAAATTGGGGCTTTTCAAATTAGATATTTTAAGATACTATAAAGGAGGGTGGCAGAAAACAAAAGAATATGTAATGGAGGGAAAATGGAGAAGTTCATTAAAAGTGTACAAAAATTTTGCGAGGTTGTTGAACTGATCGCAGCAGTGCTCGTGTCGGTTGGAATTGTGTTATCTATTGTCAGCTTGTTAAAAGATTTTACAATTTTTCAGCATTTAATGGAAGACATGTCTGTGTTCAGGGAATATCTGGAAAAGATTTTTATTATTGTGATCGGAATTGAGTTTGTAGGGATGCTTTGCCGTCCGAGCTCGGACAATGTATTGGAAGTTTTGATATTTCTGGTTGCCCGCCATATGATCGTAGGGGAGACTTCGCCTTATGAAGATTTTGTATCCGTTATCAGCATTGCGCTTTTATGCCTTTTGCGCAGATATTTGCACGATCATAAACATATCAGCAGCTTTCAGAGTAAAGACAGTTTCCAGAATGAAGATTGAGCATGATTAAAAAGTCCTATGCGGCGGGGCAACCTGCCCAGGATAAGGCTGGTTCAAGCATGCTTTGTCTGATATAAGAAGTACAGATACAAAAAGTACAGATACAAGAAGTACAGGTATAAAAGGAGATATGAAAAAATGCAGACAGTTACATTAGGCAAAACACAGATAACCGTAAATAAAAACGGGTTCGGCGCGCTCCCGATCCAGCGCATTTCTACAGAGGATGCGGTGAAATTGGTTAGGAAGGCGTACCATGCAGGCATTACATTTTTTGATACGGCAAGATGGTATACAGACAGCGAGGTCAAGCTCGGAGAAGCATTTGACGGAATGCGTGAAAAGGTGTACCTAGCAACCAAGACAGGAGCTACTTCTGCAGAAGGGTTCTGGCAGGATTTAGAGACGTCTTTACATAACCTGCGGACGGATTATGTCGATATCTACCAGTTCCACAACCCGCCGTTTTGCCCAAAGCCCGGTGATGGCAGCGGTTTGTATGAAGCGATGCAGCAGGCAAAGGAGCAGGGGAAAGTCCGGCATATCGGTATTACAAACCACAGGCTTGCAGTCGCCCAGGAGGCCATAGAGTCCGGGCTGTATGAAACGCTGCAGTTTCCGTTTAGCTATCTAAGCGGCGCACAGGAGCTGGCGCTTGTAAATAAATGCCAGCAGCAGGGGATGGGGTTTATTGCAATGAAAGCGCTCTCCGGCGGGCTGATTACAAATTCCGCCGCGGCGTATGCGTTTTTGGCGCAATACGGTAACGTACTTCCAATCTGGGGTGTACAACGCGAGCAGGAATTAGATGAATTTATTTCATACATAGATGCGCCGCCGGCTCTCACGGAGGAGATGCAGGAGCTGATCGCGCGCGACCGGGAGGAATTGAGCGGTGAATTTTGTAGGGGCTGCGGCTACTGCATGCCATGCCCGGCGGGCATTGAAATCAATACATGCGCAAGGATGTCACTGCTGATCCGCCGCTCCCCGTCACAAGCGCAGCTGACCGAACAGGCGCAGGCAATGATGAAAAAAATCGAAGACTGTATGCATTGCGGCAAGTGTAAAAGCAAACGTCCGTACGAGCTGGATACGCCGGCGCTGCTGGAGAAAAATTATGAAGATTACAAACGGATACTGTCTGGAGAGGTTCGCACGGATTAAAAATATATTTGGAGTTAAGGGCGGCTGGTAGAATAGACAGGCCCTGCCTGAAGAAGAAAACTGCTGTGCCATAATGGCGCAGCAGTTTTTTCTGCAAAAGATATACGCGTATTTTCTTAGCAACCTCCAAAAGCCATCCGGTAGGAACGTTCAAACACTTCGCCCGGCTGCAGGCAGTTGTTATACGCGCGTTCTTCTATGCTGCCGTTAAAGTCGCCGCTGTCAGCACGGCCGTACCATGGTTCGATACAGAGGAACGGCGCGTTCTTTCCTTCCGGCGACCAAAGAGCAAAGAGCGGCGTATCGAAGTACAACGTTACAATGCGATTGCCCGACGGGTCTTCCAGGCCCACTTCTTTTGTCTGGTTCCCTTCGATCATAATTGTGCAGCGGTCAAAAAAAGCCGGTGTGATCTTGGAGCGGTGGTTTACAAGCGGAAGGGCCAGGTCTTCATCTAAAACCATCCCGGATGCGACGTCGTTGCCATGATAGCGGACTTCATCCAGCCCGTCGAAATATAGCTGGTATCCGGCTTTGTCCGGTTCGCCATGGATTGGGCATAAAAAAGCAGGGTGGGCGCCAATCGAAAAATGCAGCGGGGTGTCAGCCGGATTTTCTACTTTCCACAAGACGGTTATTGTATTTTGCTCTAGCTGGTAGCCAATCCGCAACACAAACGGGAACGGATATTTTGCCAGCGTCTCATTGTTAGAGGTAAGTTCAAACCAGATAGCGCCGTCTGTCTGGGAAACCATACGGTGTTCCATATCGCGGGCGAACCCATGCTGGCCCATTGGATATACCTTATTCTGGTAGCGGAATTGTTTGTCTTTTAAGCTGCCGACAAATGGAAAAAGGACGGGGGAAGTCCTGCCCCAGAATTTTTTATCCCCATTCCACATATATTCCCGGCCGTCCGCTTTGGAACAGACGGATTTGATTTCGGCGCCAAAGGAATCAATTTCTATTTTTAATATGTCGTTTTCAAGTATGTAGCGCATAATAAATACCTCGTTTTTCTATAAATTTTCTTCTGCGTTAGTTAAATCTGCGCCGTTGCTTGCAATTACTTTCTGATACCAGTAGAAAGAATCTTTGCGGTAGCGGTCGAGCGTTTTTAGGTCAAATTCCTCGCGGTCTACGTATATAAAGCCATAGCGTTTTACCATGCCTTCGTGTGTAGAGATCAGGTCTACGGCAGACCATGGGCAGTAGCCCATCATTTCACAGCCGTCGCTGATGGCGAGCTGGACTTGTTCAATATGTTTGCGCAGGTATTCAATACGGTATGGGTCGTGTACTTTTCCGTCTTCGGTCAGCTTGTCATAAGCGCCAAGCCCATTTTCCGTCACGATCATCGGGAGGCGGTACCTAGAATATATTTCACGGATCGTCACGCGAAAACCTATTGGGTCGATTTCCCAGCCAAACGCAGTCGTCTGCAGGTTTGGGTTGCGGTATCCTTTGTAAAACCCGGCTTCTCCCCGCGCCGTCTGCTGGTCTGCGCCAGGGTCAGGCGTTTCGGTGCCGTCGCTGGCTTCTACCGTTGCGGTATTATAATAGTTAAAGCCAATAAAATCAGGGCGGCCATTTTTTAGCGCTTCGGCGTCGCCTGGGGCAAACTTTGGCGTAGCGTCCAGTTCTTCCAAGTACGCCCATGCGAGGTTGTTGTATACGCCATAGGCCGCCATGTCCAGATAGAGCCAGTTGCGGATAGCATTGTAATTTTGCGCAGCCAGGTTGTCTTCCGGTTTGCAGCTTGCCGGATATACAAGGGAGATATTAGGGGCAGGGCCAATCTTTGCGTTTGGCAGCATTTCATGGCATAAAGCCATAGCTTTTGCCTGCGCGACAAGCATATGGTGGTTTTGTTGGTAAGTCTCTTTTATGACATTCGTACAGCCGTCCGGAATGAACAGTGTACCGATGACAGGCCCGGCTAAAGTCAGCATATTCTGTTCGTTGATTGTCAGCCAGTATTTTACCCGGTCGCCAAAATTTTCATACAGGATTTTGGCAAAGTTGACGAACCAGTCCACCGATTCCCGGTTCGACCAGGAGCCGCGTTTGTCCAATGCCGCCGGCATATCAAAATGAAACATCGTTACCAATGGCTCGATGCCGTAAGAAAGGCATTCGTCGATCAGGCGGTTGTAATAATCGACGCCCTTTTGGTTAACCTCGCTGGTTCCTTCCGGCAGGATGCGCGACCAGGAAATGGAAAAGCGGTAGGTTTTAAATCCCATTTCAGCCATTAGCGCAATGTCTTCTTTATACCGGTGGTACTGGTCTGCGCAGACGGATAAATCAGAAGTCCCTTGCGGTACTTTTTTGACATCCTGGCACGAAGGCCCCTTGCCGTCTTCTAAGTTGGCGCCTTCCACCTGGTAGGCGGAAGTGCTGGCGCCCCACAAGAAATCAGGGGGGAAAGGTTTTTGTGTTTTATGCTGCATGATATACTTCCTTTCTTTTTCTTTCATCATAACATCATTTCGTTGGTTTGAAAAGGAAGATTCGCGCTCGTTTTAGCAACTATTGCGCCACGATATTTTGTAGCCATACGCCTTTTTTGACCAAAATAAATCCAATCGCGCATTTTACCCAGTCGGCAATTTGTACCAGGGCAAAAATAGCAATAACGGGGATGCCGGTAAAACGGCTTAAGCAGTACGCGACCGGTACGCTGACGCACCATACGAACACGCTGTCAAATAAAAACGTAATAATTGTCTTTCCGCCTGAGCGCAGTGTAAAATAAGCCGCATGTATAAATGCCGCTTGCGGCATGAAGGCCGCCTGCGCAATAATAAACTTTACAGCCAGTGATTTCACGTCGTCGGTCGTATTGTATATACGCGGGAATAAAGGAGCGATTACAACCATCAAGGCGGCTACCCCAATACAGCAGAAAACGGAAAACGCGATAATTTTATTATCAGTATCCCTGGCTTCTTTCATTTTTCCAGCCCCAAGCAGCTGGCCGATAATAATTGCGACGGCGTCGCCCAATGCAATAAATACGACGTTAAATACATTGTTGATCGTATTGGCTATATTCAGCCCGGCAATAACGCTTAGGCCGCGTACCGAGTAGCATTGTGTCAGCGTGGCCATACCAGCGGACCACAGCGTTTCGTTAATAAGTAAAGGCGCGCCCTTTAAAAAGAATTTTACAATCAATTCTTTTGGCACCATTAGCGTACGGTATACGCCTGCAATATAAGTGTTTTGCTCCTTGTGCATATGCGTCCATACGATGACAATCGACGCTTCTATGTAGCGGGAGATCACCGTTGCAATTGCGGCGCCTACGACGCCAAGTGCCGGCAGGCCAAGTTTGCCGTAAATAAGCAGGTAATTAAACAGTAAATTGACAGCTACGGCTGTAATTCCCGCCTTCATCGGCACGATTGTCTCGCCAGATTCACGCAACGTGCTTACATAGACTTGGAGCAGCATAAATGCCGGCAGCCCGAGCAGCATTACCTGCAAATAATTTTCACCATAACGTAGCGCTGCCGCTAGGTCGCCACCGTCGCTGCTTCCATTCAAATACATTTGGATCAGGCCATTGCCGGATAGCAGCAGTATTGTGGCGGCGGCAGCAGTCAAAAACAGGGCCATCCAGATTTTATAGCGGAACGTATGGCGGATGCCATCGTCGTCCTTTTGCCCGAAATATTGCGCCGTAAAAATACCGGCCCCGGCAAGCCCGCCGAAAATACAAAGATAATATACCATTAATAACTGATTGACAATGGCGACGCCGGACATCTGCTCCGTCCCGACCTGGCCGACCATAATGTTGTCAAGCATCCCGACAAAATTCGTAATCCCGTTTTGAATCATAATCGGAACAGCGACCGCCAAAACCATCTGATAGAAAGATTTGTCCCCGATAAATTTTTTTCTGATATTGCTTAACATCATACATTCACCTCCATTATAACTCATAACGTTTTCTCTTTTGCCGCGGTCAGACCATTATACCGCATCGGAATAGAAAATCAATAGAATTTGAATAGAATTTAAATAGATTTTGAATAGAGATTAAGTAGTATTTGGACAAAAACAGAATTGCTCATTTTTATATTGACAGAATACCCATCAGAAAGATAGAATAAACAAGATATACTAGTGCTCCATCCGGACAGAAATCAGAGTAAGCAACTGCCTGCTTTGCACTACTGCGTCGTTAAAATTTCTAGTCGATGGAACCACATCGCCGTCGAAATTTTGCCTAGCATTGGTACAGACCAGACAGCTCCTTACTTTAATTTCTGTCTGGATGGAGCACTAGAGCGTGTTTGAAAATCTAGCGCCATGTAATGTAATGATAGAAAATAAATAATGAATAGGAAGTAATAGGAATGGAAGAGGATGGAATTAAAATGGAGGGCAGCAATTCCATGTATACATTTGAAACCATCGTCCGCTACAGCGAGTGCAATGGCAAAGAGCAGGCTGGGCTCACAAATATTTTAGACTATCTACAGGATGTATGTACGTTCCAGGCAGAAGAGCTGCATGTCGGCGTCAAGTATATGCGGCAGCATCATATTGCGTGGGTTTTAAACAGCTGGCAGGTGGACATCCTGCGCTACCCGCTATTCGGGGAAAAAATCCGGATTACGACTTGGCCGTATGATTTTTATGGATTTTATGGGTTTCGGAATTTTAAAATAGAAGACGTAGCGGGAGATATGATTGTCCGGGCAAACTCGGTCTGGGTGTTTATGGATACGCAAAAAGGCCGTCCGGTTAAAATATTGCCCCAGGTACAGGCTGCGTATCACAAAGAAAGCCGTCTGGATATGGAATATTTAGACCGCAAAATACCGGATTTTGACGCCTCGCCTGTAGAAGAAAAGATACAGATACCGCGTGGTTTTATAGACACAAACGAGCATGTGAATAACGCAAAATATATCGCAATTGCACAGGAGTTGTTTTTGCAGGGAGTGGAAGTTGCGCGCATGTGTGCGGAATACCGAAAGTCCGCGGTATATGGGGATGTCCTGTATCCCAGCGTCAGACGTGAGCCGGGAAAAATAGCCGTAAAACTATATGGGCCGGATGGGGCCGTCTATACGGTGATGGAATTTTATGTGAAAGGAGTGATTTTATGAAATTAGGGGAATTTCAATCGCTGGAAGTAGTTAAGCAAGTGGAATTTGGAATCTACCTAGCGCAGCATCCGCAAGATGAAACGCGCGTATTGCTGCCGAAAAAGCAAGTGCCGCCTGGAATTGGGATTGGCGATAAACTAGAGGTATTTTTATATAAAGACTCTATGGACCGTTTGATTGCTACGACGGCGACGCCAAAACTGACACTGGACGGATGCGCCGCGCTAAAAGTCGTGTCGATTGGGCAGATCGGCGCTTTTTTGGACTGGGGGCTGGAAAAAGACCTGTTCCTTCCATTTAAAGAGATGACGCGCAAGGTAAAGGTGGACGACACTGTGCTTGTGACACTGTACATTGATAAGAGCCGCCGGCTATGCGCAAGTATGAAAGGGCTGTACGATCGTCTGTCTTGCCAGTCCCCTTACCAGGCAGGGGATATTGTTACCGGGAGGGTATACGAATTTAGCAATAATTTTGGGACTTTTGTAGCGGTAGACGATCAATATTCCGCAATGATCCCGTCGTTTGAAGATTGTTCGACGCTGCATATCGGCGACCAGGTACAAGCGCGGGTTACAAATGTCAAGCCGGACGGCAAATTGGATATTACACGGCGCGAAAAGGCATACCTTCAGATAGACCAGGATGCCCAGGTTGTAATGCAGGCGATTGAAGAATATGATGGAGAGCTGCCTTTTAATGATAAAGCGTCTGCGGAAGTTATTAAGCGTGAGATGAAAATGAGTAAAAATGCATTTAAACGCGCGGTCGGCCATTTATATAAAGAAAGGAAAATTGAAATTACACAACAGGGCATCCGGAAACTGTAAAACATGCGCCTTTTTGCCATAGATGCCCGGGATAAGAAACGGCTGCGCTGTGGATGAGGCAGCCGTTTCTTATCCCGGGCATTGCTAAACCGTACAAATAACAAATGGCGCTTAAAGCATGTTTTAAAATACGTCCCAGCTATTTATGGGATGTATGGGATGTATGCAAAGCTGCTTTAGACGTAGACGTCTATATTGCCCCCGACATCCGGATTTACCGAGCGCTCCATTGCTTTAATCATTTCTGCGCCCATTTGTTGGGTCGTGTCAAGCTGTTTGCCAAGCAGCGCAATCGAAATATCGGTAGCGACTGTTGACGCCATTTTTGGCATTTGCGAAAGGGCGATATCCCCAAGCGATTGAACCGGCATAAAGATCCCTCCTTTAGATTTATTTCCTTATATTATACAAGCCATTTACAAAAATAGCAATGTATGTAGAAAACTGCAAATAAATAAATTTGTAATTTATCTGCCGTTTCGAATTTGTTATTTTGTATAAAAAAGTCGAAATTCTTTTTTATATCTGTGTTATCTGTCAGTTGACACAATACCATTGCTTTGTTATAATATATTTCGTAATAAATTTGTAACAAATAAGATATGTTTTATATATTTTTGGGAGGATTAATAGGAGGATTTTATGAAGAGAAGGCCATTGAGATTAGCTACTTGCTGTATGGCGGGGACATTGTTGATTACTACGCCGGTATATGCATCTTCGGCTGCGGGCCAGAAAAATGCATCGGTACAGACGGAAGTGGGTGCTTCGGCACCGGTTGCGGGCGTTTCACTGGAAGTTTTGGGGTATCTGGAAAAAAGCGCTGCCGGCGCGTCGAATACAGGAAAAGTGCTTAGTACATCAGCCGCCAAAGTGGACAAGGCCATAACTGTCGATAATAAAAAGGTTACAGATAAAAAAGGCAATAAAAACGGGAAGACAGAAGATACAGGTAAACAGGATACAAAAAAGAATAGCAAAGACGATCGTAAAAAGAGCGATAAAAATAAGAAGACAAATAAAAACAATAAGTTAGAAGCAGTCGATTATAAAAATATGGCGGTAGCCCAGGTCGACGATTATGTAAATATTCGTAGAAAACCGTCCGAAGATGGCAAACTGCTTGGAAAATTACATAGTAATTCTGTTGCAAAAGTGCTTAAGAAAAAAGGCGGCTGGTATAAAATTAAATCTGGTTCTGTGACCGGATATGTAAAAGGAGATTACATGTCCGTAGGCGATGAAAAACTGATTAAATCCGTCAGTACACAGATTGCAACCGTAAATACGACAACCTTGAAAGTAAGAAGCAAAGCGTCTACAAAAGCGGATGTGCTTACGCTTGTGCCAGACGGTGAGGAACTGTCCGTTGCAAGTATGAAAGATTATAAAGACGGATGGGTGAAAGTAAAAGTTGACGGTGGAAAAGGCTATGTATCCGCAGATTATGTAGAAATCAGCCGTGAATTTACATACGCAGAATCTAGGGCGGAAGAAGAAGCAAAGATTGCCGCGGAAGAAGCAAGAAAGGCTGCGGAAGAAGAACAAAGAAGGGCAGCCCAGGCAGCAGCAGAAAGCAGTTCGGCTTCGACGTCGCAGTCAGCCGGCGCTACATCGTCAGCATCGTCCAGTACTTCGTCTAGTGCTAGTAGTTCGTCTGCGTCACAAGGCAGCAGCTCGTCGGCGTCGCAGTCAAGCAGCGCTACGTCGTCCAGTACCTCGTCCAGTGCTGGCAGCAGTTCTTCAGCCAGCAGCGCAAGCGCTTCTGGACAAGCAGTTGTAAATTACGCAAGCCAGTTTCTTGGCAACCCGTATGTATACGGCGGCTCGAGTTTGACGAATGGAACGGATTGTTCTGGTTTTGTAATGAGCGTATATGCACATTTTGGTGTTTCCCTTCCGCATTCATCCGGTGCCCAAAGTGGTGTGGGACGCGGCGTAAGCTATGAGGATAGGCAGCC
>CASUON010000106.1 GCA_949457475.1 uncultured Lachnospiraceae bacterium | reverse complement strand
CACCAGGTTATAGTTGTAAAAATAAGGCTGTTCCAAGATGTGTGTAAATACCTCGGCATATTCCGGCTGTAATTCCCATAAGGCGCGTACCATTGCATCCCAGTCCGCCTCCTTCATATACCTCGCGTGATGTTCGCTGATGTCCGGTTCATGGAGCGTTGGAAATTGCAGGATGACGTCAATATCATTCGCTTTCAAACGGTACAAATCCTGTTGCGTAATATCCAAAATCCGTCGGTAATGAAAGAGCCCATAATAGTCGATTTTGGGCCCTGTATTCTCACCCAAAACCGGCAGCTTATTTTTCCAAATCCAATATAACGCTGTCAGTTCGCAGTAATTCACATTTTTTGATGAAATATGTACGCCTGTATCGTCCGTATATTCCGCAACCCGGATATCCGTAAGCTGCGCGCCGGCCTGCAAGGAATGCACCCAGTCCGGAAACAGCCGGGCATTTTGCAGCGGCCGGTCTTTATAAAATTTCGCCAAGTATACCTGTAACACTGCTTTTACTGTTCCCATCGGACACCGATGGATCGAAGGAAACTTGCCGATTCTTGTAAAGTACTGTTCCATCAGGCAGCTTTCCTTCCTAGAATCCATACAGGTATAATTGGTAAAGCCATAATAAACCAATATACGTGCAATTTCTGGATGCATATCCTCCGGCGTGCCAACTAACACATGGATTCCGTCTTTTTCCTGGCCGTCGATTCCCTTGGAAAGTTCCGCAATTTCCAAAACAGGCAATCCCGCAAGCAGCGCTGGATTCCCCCGCAAAGAAGTGACCATAAAACACCGTACGGAACATTCAGGATATAGTTCCCGGACTGCCGTAAAAATTCCTAACGCAAGGGCTTTCGCCCCATAAATGATAATCTGCATAAATAAATCCCCATAAATAAATCTCCATCAATGAATCCCCTGTATATAAAATATTATGTTTCAAAAATATTAAACGTCTGGCTTAAAAATTCATCTGTCAAGACAAGCGATTTGACGTCCGGCAGGTCCAGGGTCGTATATTCCTTATCTAAAAATCCTAACACAATATCCGCAGCCGTATAATCTACGGCGCTTGATACCATTTCCGGATAAATATCCAAAAACGCTTCTGTATATTCTAAGATGCCTGCCTGTATTTTCTCTACAATGCCGCGATGCCTTTCGCTCCTCGTCTCTTCCATAAAACATAGTTTTCCGTCGTCTGCAACCGAATGAAACGTGGCTTCTGGAGACGTCAATACCATTTCTAAAAACAGATAATACTTATATACGTTCCGGTCAATTTCAAAAGCCCCTTTGGATGGAAAAAAGGATTCTACCTGGATGTCCCTGTCAATTTCTCCTTTATCCGGATCGCGCCGCAAAAAATAAAACCCCTGGAACTGCTTGTCTGGCACCAGCTTTTCCATCCCGTTTTGCACTTTTCCGGCCGCCACAAAATCGATAAAAGCAATCTTTTCATGATTAAAAATACCGGTGCCCGCCAGATACCCGCTGTAGTTGCCTCTTTCCTTCGCGCTCTGTTTTAAAATAGTTTGCTCGTATTTTTCCAGATAGCTATTTAGCGCCTCTTCATTGTCCGCTCTAACCGTTTCCGCTGGCTGGCCTACTTCTACGGCAAACCTTTTTTGAAACAGCTGACGGACGCTGCCCCCAAAATCCATTTCAGCCACATGATAGATATCTTTTTTTTCCCAGATTGTCGCCGCCAGAATGGCCCTTCTGGATGTATAAAAATATTCCCCTAGCGGAAACCCTTCTATGATTTGCTTTTTCTGGACGTTTTGACATATCTTTTGTATTAAATACGCATCCCTAGACGGATATAAGATATAGTCGCAGCCCGACCGGCATACCCGCTGTATCAGCCACATGGTAAATTGAAAGATCATCGGGGCGATCAATAAATATGTGAAATCTTGGATATTCGAGACCCGTAGCTTGCCTTTTGTACCATATAATACAAAAGGATTCTGAAAAGCCCTTTCACATAACAATCCGATTGCCAAACGGTCCACGAATGTGAGATTGGGCGTTAACAATTTACGATAACTGGAACATTCCAACAATTCCCGCGCACTCATAACCTGAAACGCATGGAGCCCGGCATCCTGCGCGCTCTTTATATCCGCTGCCTCATTATCCCCTATATGGATACAATCCGCCCCTTCATAACCTTTTCGTTTCATCTGGCCCAGGAAGAATTCAAATAGCCCCCCATTTTTTGACATTCCCTTTTCACAAGAGACATATACGTCTGTAAACCCTTCATAACCGCACTTTTTCAGCATCCGTTCGATCACTTCTTTGGGCAGGTACATATCTGAAATTAAATAGATATCTTTCCTCCCTCTGATAGCAAGAAATAATTCCAGCATTTTCTTCCTCGGGACAATAAAATCCATTTCTACGGAAAGCTCCAATTCCAACAGCCCCTCTTTCTCGGCTTGGCTGATACCAGTTATGAGCCGCAGTTTTTCATAGATTTCATTCAACGTAGGGTTTTTCCCTTCCACATAGAGCTGCTTTTCTGCTTCTATCCGAACTTTCGCAAAAGGGAATAACGGCTTGCGTCCTTTTTTTTCCAGTCTCTTTTCTACGATGTCAAAAATATCTACCGGATACAAAACTTTGCGCATAATAAGCGTATCGAATACGTCAAAGGAAACGACTTTATGTTTTTCTACTTCGTTTTGTAAATCCTGTAAGCTTTGATGAAAATACGGTATGTCATTTTCCTGGTTTTTATAAATTTCCGACAGGTCGTTCCCTTTTATGTCATATACCGCAATCCCATGGTTCCGGCAAAATTCCGCAATCCGGTGGTAAATTACGCCGATGACAGCCGGGCGCGCAACAACGACGATCGTCTTTACTTGCAGGCGCAGCAAATCCTCATAATCTAAAATCGGCTTGCCCCATACCTTCCCTTTTTTCCTTTTTCCATCCAAAAGGCCCACGATCTGATATGCCACCGCCTTTTGTAGGATATCCCCGGTACGTTTACCGATTCCATACAGGGCAATCGGTTCCTTTTGTTTTTCCGCAAAATTCTTTTCAAATTCCCCACAGATATACGCGGCCTCATCATACATCTTCCAATCCCCCCAGGCTATTTAGCAATGCTTTCCAATATTTTTCCGGTTCCATACGTTTATTTCTGTCTATGACCTTCTTTTGGGAATTACTTCCCATTGCATGCAGCAAGCTACGGTGGCCGTGCAAATATGCAATACGATTTACAAGCATATCCAAATCGCCCACATCCGCCACATATCCGTTTACCCCGTCTTCCACATCATCCCTGGCACCAGAAGTATCTGTAATGACTGGTACCGCGCCCGCTGCCATTGCCTCGGAATGCGAAATGCTATGCCCTTCCCACTCAGAGCAGCTGATACAAATATCCTGTTTCCGCCAAAAATCCGTAATATGCGCGTGTTCTACCACGCCCATATAATGTATCACATCATCCAGCTTTCTGATCTTTGCCTGTTCTTGCAATTGCTCTACATATTCGCCTCCCCCCGCTAGGTTCATGCGAAAATCCACGTTATCCCCCTTCAACCTTTCCGCTATGTCCAAAAGCAGGTCGACACGCTTTTGTTCCACAACGATCCTTCCTGCATATCCAATTTGAAGCGGCGAACCGGCAAGGCTGTAACTGTGATTTTTTTTCTGATCGCACGGAATCCTCCAATATAAGTCCCTGATTTTAGAGGCCGGAAAGTTTTCTTCCAATAGCGAATTTCTAATTTTTGAACTGATCGTAAGGCATACGTCTATATATTTTTCCCATAAGGCATAGGTCTTATAGTACACGCCTTCATCATTATGCAGCACCGCGATTATTTTTAAGTTCGGGTTGATATATTTTTTTACCATGCATGCGCCCATCAAAGCATCAAATGGAAAATTACAGACTAAAAGCCTAGCGCCGCTGCTTAAGATGCTGCGCATTGTATCTATGACTGGAATTTTTTCAATATCCTGAATGGGCAGTTGCGGCAATCCATCGTCCGCTGCCTGCCGCACGCAATTTTCCGGAAACAAATACGCGCTTTTTATCCCGATCCCTTTCCATATTTCTCCCAGCGTATAACTCCACCGCTCCACACCGCCTAGCACCATGCCTGCGGACAGGTCAATCAGACATTGATACCTTCCGTTATCCGCCTGTTGTTCATTTTCAAGAGAAACGCCCCACGTCCCTGCTTTCGGCAATTGCACATGTGCACAAAAATACCGGTACAACACGTCAGATAGCCGAAATGTCATTTCCTGCGCCCGCTCATAGTCCGCTACTACAATATCCTCTTCCAGCATACCATAGCTGAATAACTGCTCTTTTATCTGCGTATAACACGCGCATGTAATAAAAACTACAACGTCATCTTTTATTTGATACAATTCGTGCGGGGACAATACCCGTATGCCTCCAACTTTCCGCCCCCACACCGTACGTTCATTATCACAAAAAAAATCCGGTACGATATGCAGCCTTTGCCAATACGCCAAGACCGATTGCCCGATCTTGCCTGCCCCCCAAAATACCTGCTTTTTTTTCATATAAGATTCCTATTCTAATCAAATGGCTTTCGCCCCATCGCCAGGGCCGCCTATTTTTACTTCAAACGCTGTATGCGGCATAAGATACACTGCCCGGCAAATACATTCTTCTTTTACACCCAGCAGCCGTAGCTGCCTATAGATTTCTTTCCAGTGGCCTACGTTTGCAATTACAAAAAGAATTTCTCCGCATCCATCCGACAGCACATGCTCTACGGGCAGTACCTTTAACCCCATCCGATCTGTATTCCATAGCGATCGGTTATTATCACAAAAACACCTTACGCCTGTATATCCATTGTTCCTTAATAATATATAACATGACATCCCGCATTCTCCGGCCCCAAAAATAACTGTCCGGTCAAACCTTGCAACCTGTCCGTAAAAATCCTGCAAGCTCTCGTGGCGCATGTTTGCTATCTGCCTTCGATAGATGTCAAAATAGGGGCTATCTTCTAATAACAGCCGCATATCCAATAACTGATCCAAATCCGTAAAAGTCCTTGCGCAATATCCAATCCTTTCGTAAAACCGCCTGAGTATCTGCTGAAAATTACGCACTGCCCCTCTTATTTCCTCTGTAGCGGCAGAACATTCGGGCAATTTCCCATAGTAATCACAAAAAGACACGAAAAATTTCTGCGTGACAGCCGCCAATAATCCCCTGTTTGGTTTCTTTTGCCTGGAAAAGAACCGGTCAGCGGCTTCAAATTCCCAGACAATAAACAGCAGGCTCTTTGGGTCATATACGGATGAATTTGCATTATCCCTCCGATACCTGTTCGTTTCCTCTTGTACATACATGCTCCTTTTTGCCAGCGCAAACGTTTGAAGCACAAACCCCATATCCTGAAAAGCCGCCTTTGGAGTCTCACTCAGTTTGATCTGATGATCCAGCAGGAACTCCCGGTTATAAATCCCATTCCACATATTCACGTCCCGGTAAATCAACTCGGGCATATCGGACGGAATAAAAATGGAATGATACAAGCCTGCACGCGTCCCATCTAAAATATGGTAATTGAAAAATACCCTTTCTTCATAATCAAAATCCACAAACATGTCAAAATCTGACTTCACATAATCCAGATGGTATCTATCCGCAATCTCATACAAACGCTCATACATCGCCAATGCAAGATAGTCGTCCGCCTCACAAAACCCAATATATTCTCCCGTTGCCGCGGCAATCCCAAGATTCACTTGATGCCCCATGCTTTTTTGACTGGAAGACAGTATGTGAATCCTGCTATCTTGTCCGGCATAATCTTGCAATACTTCAGCTGTTCCGTCTGTAGAACCCGCGTCTACAGGAATAATTTCTATTTCTTTTAATGTCTGCGCAACGATACTGTCCATACATTCCCGTATATAACGGATACCGTTATATACAGGAATAATAACCGATACTTTTGCCCTATGTCGTAACTGCTGTTCCTTCATCAATATTGTTTCTCCATTTGCTTAAAAATTGCGCCTTTTCTTCCTGCGTATAAAAATGGTCCACTTTTGAATTGTCTATGTAATAGTAGTCTACGTAGCCTCTTGGCAATTTGACCTCTTTTTTAAATTGCGCATAGGCAAGGCTATACCATTTCTGCTCTGCCGCATTGGCTCTTTCGATTGACAATTCTTTCGTTCCAGTAAATGCGCGGATTCCCTCTAATACAGCATCTGAATTTATTTTTTCAACCTTAAATAGAAATAACTCGATATTGCCTTTTTGGATCAGCGCATATCCTTTTTCCCGGTCAAAAGGATATTGAAATACGTCAATATCCAAATATTGTTTTATTTGCTCGTCAAACCATATAAATTCATCCATCCATACTTCCGGCATAAAAATGCCCAACTTTTCTTTTGTATACGCAGACCCTTTCCTAATACAGCCAATAAAATTCTCATACAATCTTTGAAAATCATTTGCTGCAAACGGCATATAAAACAACCGTTCCCGCCCCGTAGTTGCTGCCTGCCAAAATGCGGAATAATCCCTGGACAAAGGCTCCCGCACCGCGGTAATGACTTTTACCTTCTGACGCCGTTGCCGTATCCAGTTCTCCCACAGCTGCCGAAACTCCTTTCCAAGTATGTATTCCTTATATGTTAATTGATGATCTTTTATAAAAGGTATGTTATTATTTTGAAACGCGGCCTCTAAAGAACTGGACGCCGTTTTTCCTGACTGCACAATCCATATGGCTTCATTGGAACAGGTAATATTCGCAGATAAATGCCCAAGCTCACAATTTACAAATTCCAATTCTAATCTTTTTCTTTCTATCTGCAGCATTGCCGCCCTTTGGGAACCGCTAGGATAGATAGACGGCATATTCAGATGTATGGCTGCTTGTATGCCCCAATAAGTAACAAGCCGCAACGTTTTTACATCCAAATGTTTTAACAAATCGCAAAGGTATCTGGGGGCTGGTATGCATGCTATAATATAGCTCTCCCCCTTGGTGAAATCCCTGTATTTTAAATCAGATGGGGCAATGACTTCTACGTCTGCTATCCGTTTCCCCCACTTATTTACATCCATATCGCAAAAATATCTCACGTCTATACCAGCATCTTTTAACCAGCCAAAAATTTCGTGCCCCTTTCCACCTGCGCCATATAATATAACACTTCCTGCCCTTTTCAACAGGTCGATATTTTTGCATATCTCTAAATCCCACACTATTTTTCTTTCTGGCTGTAACGCATGCTTATCCATCAATATTATTTCTCCATTTATTCAAAAATTTTACTTTCTCTTCCTGCGTATAAAAATGGTCTACCTTACCGTTCCCTTTATAATAGTGGTCCACATACTCCCCTGGCAGCCTTACTTCTTTTTGAAATTGCGCATACGCAAGGCTATACCATTTCTCATCCGCCCTGTTTTCGTCGACAGCCGGCAAATTATCGGTTCCAACAAACGCGCTAATTTCGTCCAAAACCTTATCCATACGCTCTACTTTGAATAGAAATAATTCCACGGAATCTTTTTTTATTATGGTATACCCCCGTTCCCGGTCAAAAGGATGCTGGTACACATCAATATCCAGATATTTTTTTAACTGTTCGTCAAACCATTGGAACTCTTCCCGCCAGATATGCGGCATAGAAAGGCCCAGCAGCTCTTTCGTATAATCGCTCCCGTGTAAAATACATTCCAAAAACCGGTCGTACATCCGCTGAAAATCATTTGTCAGTATCGGCATCAGCATCGCGTATTCCCCGCCTTGCGTATAAGCCTGCCAAAACGCGGAATAATCGCGCGCCAGCGGCTCCCGGACTGCCGTTATAATTTTTAGCGGCTTATTACGGCTTCGGAACTGCCGTTCCCACGTTTCCCGAAACGTTTCCCCCATAACAACAGGCAGGTATTCCAGATAATGCCCTCTGATAAACGGAATCCTGCTTTTTCGAAATCTGGCTTCCAGTGAACTCGAAGCCGTTTTCCCAGGCTGTAGTATCCAGACTGCATCGCTGGAAACGCCCGCAATTTGGCGGATACATTCCAGTTCCCAATTCACACAGTCATTTTGCTGCTGCCGGTCTGCAATATGCTGCAGCATCGCCCGTTTTGAATCTCTTCTATAAACATCATCCAAATTGACACGTAAAGCGGTTTTGACCCCCCAGTATGTAAGCATCCGCATATAGCCCAACCCGACATGTTCCAGCAAAATACGAAGTTCTTTCGGGGCTGGAATACAGGCCACAATGTATATGGCTTTATCCGTTTCCAATTCCAACCCATCCATCTCAAATGGAGAGAGTACTTTTGTCCCAAATATCTGTTTGCCCCATTTCTCCGCATCTATATCACAAAAAAAATCTACTTTTATATGTGCGTCAAACAGGCATTCCCATATCTCCTTTCCTTTTGCACCAGCCCCATACAAAATGATCTGCCCAGCCTGTTTTAATAAATCAATCTGCCTGCAAATTTCCAAATCCCATACGTCCTTATCGTTACGATCTAACATCTGTTGCTTCCTCCCTGTCCTTTCCTGCCGCATAACGTATGAAAAATGGAAACCCCGATACGGCTTTCGCTAACATCCCCTATCCTTTCCTGCTTGTTTAAAAATTCCAGGTAGCACTGTAAAATAAAATTTTCCGGCAATAATATTTTTTTCGAAGCCTGGCCGTTTATCGTATCGTTTCCCGTAAAGAAATCTAGTACGAACCCTCTACTCAATATCAGCTCGTCTTCTTGTACTGTATGTAAAAAGATATTTTTCACTCGCCTTTCTACCTTAAGCGACTGCCGGTTTAATACCAACATGCCGCCATCTACAAAATTAATGATCAATAAGCCGTTGATCTGTTTGAAAGATAACGCCCGCCTAGTTGCCTCTGGAAAAACCTCCGTCTCTTCTTCGGCCCGCCCGCCCCCATTTTCCTGTTTTACAACATTTGCAGAACTTTTTATATTGCTACAATTCCAGCGAATGAATCTGCTGCCTGCGCAAGTCAGGCACTGGAGCCATATTGATTCCCCCTCCGGTTCCAAAATAAACAATTTACCTTTTCGATGAATCTCATATACCCCATTCAATTTCATCGTATCTAAACAAATTGAAAAAATAATTTGCCGATTCGAGCACTCCGCTACGGAATAGATATCATTGTTTACAATACAAGCGCTATTTCTTTTAAATCTCTTAAACCCGCTCCCTTTTTTCTTAATGCTTTCCACCAATTCTGTTTCCCAGCCAGTATGTACCGCGATTTCTTTTTTTACAGTATCAAAACACACCAACCCGTTTTTCCCGAATGGCAAAAAGGCAAGGGTATTTTCATAAGCCACAACAGCCGCCGCTTGATCCAGAAAAACCGCGGCCTCTTCATATGCGTCTGTATCAGTATCATAAATAAATAACCGTGCGCCCTCTTGCGAAAACAGATATAACTTGCCGGCAACTACATAAAATTGGACAAATGCCCTCTGCTGCGCCCTATAGCACGGCGGCAGCGTACACACGATCTGCCATTCTTCCAAATGTAGGTCATAGAAAGCCAATACCGCCATTTCAGGCAGCAATATATAAACTTTATGCCCCTTTTTCGCTAAAACAATAAAAAAAGCTTCATTTAATAACGCTGTATCCATATTTGTCTGCTCCTAACTTGCATTGCATATGTGCCTGCAGAAATTTTCCTCTGCTGATGCCCCTTGTAACCGTTACACTTTTCACCGCGGCTTTTTAGAGATCAAAAAATTAAAATCCCCAGCATTCTACCAAACTGATTTGTAGACAGCCTTATCACAGATAAATCAAATATCCCTTTACATACAGCTCGATCTAAAAACTGTACCCCGGCTGCCATCGCGTACGGTAAAACCAGGCTGTAGAAAACATAAGTCTTTTCATTTATTTATGCCGCGCTCTATTTAACAAGATCATCAGCAGGGGAAAATTACCGCATCTATCCGTGTAAGCCATAACTTAAGGGGCATGTTATGTTTCTTAACTTTATACACATACACCAAAGCGTTGGCTTTTTCATAATTTATATTCTGCCTCTACATCCTGTATCATAGCGGGCTTTCCCATTTTCCGGCATAAGGAGACAAGCGAACTTGCATCTCCATAATACCCGTCGCTCACCGCCAACGCCCGGTCCAGTTCTGAAGAATCATCATAAATCCCCCAATTTTCTTTCAGAAAAATTTCCGCCAGTTTTTTGTAATTTTCCCATAACTGTGGCCGCATGGACGCTATCGTCGCCTGCATCAGTGGATGCGGCCGCCACAATAATACCACTTCCTCTTGTTTTTCCTTAAAAGCCAAAAACACGCGTTTCATTTTTTCCAGCATCTGCTCTTCATATTTTAGCAAGGCGCTTACACTTGTATTATAAAGAATCACCTTTTTCCGTTTTCCATCCAGCCTGTATATCATATC
>CASUON010000105.1 GCA_949457475.1 uncultured Lachnospiraceae bacterium | reverse complement strand
CTATTATTTTTCTTTTGATAGTATATCCTACATATCCCCACCCCGTAAAAAGCAACTATTATAAAAACTGTTTTATGTGAATGTACGGACGTGCACCTGCAAAAATAAAACAAATCCATATAATATACAAATTATGGACACCAATTTTTCATATTTTTCCGATATGATACATTTACACCAGACAAAAAAAGAATTTCAGACGGCGCAACACACTTATTTTTGTTCAGGATAAAATCCCAAGCAGACCATACACGAAGCAAATACAGAAAGGAATCAGACTATGAAGCCAAACAAAAAGACATTCGCGGCAGTCATGATTGCGGTAATGGCCACCGTAACTATACCGACAGACTACCCTATGGCCGCGCAAGCCGGCAGCGTTGAAACTGCTTTTACACCAGATTTTGCCTTAAATACAACCTCAACTAAAACTTCAGCTACAACTTCAAATGCCCTTTCAAAAAAAGCGTACCGCCTGTCCAAAAAGCCAGGCACTTACCAGAAAAAAATCAAGCTCAAGCTGACAGCCAAAAATGGATACCGGGTTTATTATGCGAAAAACGGAACGCTGACCCCTGCAAAAGTACTTAAGAGCGGACAAAGCAAGACATTTACAATCCGTAAATCAACCGTGCTGACACTGTACCAGACAAAAACGGCAAAAACAGCCGCCCAGCTAAAATCGGACAGCGTAAAAAAGAATGCCGCCACCTACACCTATAAAATTAAACATACAACTACAACACCTACAGCCCCTACGGTACCTTCCAATCCGGATACCGGCGCTCCTGAAAATCCGGATGCTACCATAAAACCCGGACAAGAGGCATCCAAAGATACGGGCGACCCGGACGGCGCGCAGTCGGCAGTCGCCGCTATGGCCGCAACCGTATCTGCAAAAAAAGCCGCTGTAGCAGATGCAAAGCCAGCAAACCGCAAGCCCGCGGAAATAACAGCAACAACCCCGGTCATCGAATGTTTTGACGCAGACGCTAAGATTTCAAATCTTACTGACAGCAATGCGGTAACTGTTACTGCTGACGACGGCATGTGTACTGTTGCAATTAAAAAAGCTGGCACTTACGTCTTAACCGGCGGTTCCAACGGCCGCCCGGTAAAAAATATTGTTGTTTCCGTTGACTGCGGCGCCGAGGACAGCGTAGAGCTTGTGCTAGATCATCTTTCCATCGACAACAGCGGCCTGGAAAACACCTCGGGCCAGGGCCAGCCTGTCATTTGTTTCGCAAAAGGGACAAAAAACGCCGTGGTTACGCTCGTCGGCTCTTCGTCCCTCACCGGATGCGCCAGCTTTTCAGATGCGCCCGCGCCCGCGATCCTTTCTGCGATGGACGAAGACGCTGTGCTGACGCTTATCGCATCCGATGACAACGCCAGCCTGACGGTGACAGACGCAGCCAGCGCCTCTGCCGATTATCATGGCAACGACCCTACCGACGGCATTTTCTCCAAAGGCACGCTTATGCTGCAAAGCGGAACATACAAGATTTCTGTAAACGGCGACTGCCTCAAAGGAAGCGGGAAAGATGGCAATGGCGGCATAATCCTTTCGAATGGAAACTATCATCTTCAATCCGCGCTCGGCAACGCTATGAAGTCCAAAAACGGATCTATTTCTATTTACGGCGGCTCCGTTACGATTTCACACACCGCACAGGACGGCATCCACGCAAAAAAGGGCTCTGTAAACATCACAGGCGGCAATACGCTGATCCAAGAGTGCTACGGCGACGGCATACAGGGCGAAGACGTCTACATTGACGGCAGCGAAACGTCTGTGGATATTACAACCGTTTTTGCAGACGCCGGCAAAAATTTTTACAGCACCAGCCTGGGGGAGGGCAATTATAATATATCGACCAAGACCAATACAGGCAAAACCGAAGTAGTCAATGTAGACGCCGGGAGCCACAAAGGCATCAAGGCAGGCACAAAAGCATGTACCTATTCCTACCGCTCGGTTGATGCAGACAGCGATTTGGAGGCGGAAAAAACCTATACAAAAGAAGCTTCCGGCGGCATACTAATTGCCGGAGGCCAGATCAAAGTAGATACTACACAGACAGGCATAAAATATAACGGCAGCCAAAAAACAGGCGCATCTTCTACTTCCGCAGCAATCACCCCGGCCAATAACGACGGGCAGTATATTATCGGCGCGGCAGAAGACGCCGTACACAGCAACAATGATTTCTGCATGGCTGGCGGCACACTGGAAATCGCTTCTGCCGACGACGGCATTACCGCGGCAAACAGCCTAGGAATCCTAGATGGCAGCGTGATAAATATTACAAACAGCTATGAAGGAATCGAAGGCGGGCATATACTCGTTGGCTCCACGGGCAAAGCGGCGCCGCACATTACAGTATATTCCAATGACGACGGCGTTAACGCAGCATCCAAATCCAGTGTACATTACGACTATGCGGATGATACCGAAGAAGTGTATACAAAAACAGAGACTGCTGCAGCCGACAATACCTTTTATATGCTAGACGGTTATTTAAACGTCATGATTGCAGATGATAAAGAACAAAGCTTTTCTTTTGCTGCCGCTGACGGTAGCGTGACCGAAAGTAAATTCAACGCCGACGGCGACGGTATTGACTGCAACGGCTCTTTCTATGCCTATGGGGGCACGGTGGTCGTTTATGGCCCCGCATCCAACGGCAACTCCCCGATCGATACCGACGGCGCCTACTATATCGGGGCCGGGGCGACAATCCTCGCCGCAGGAAACGGCGGCATGGCGGAAAACCCTACCAGCTCCTCACAGGCAGCCATTACCTGCGGAGGGAGAAATAACGGTATGATGCGCCCAGGCGGCAGGCCAGACGATGGAAATCGCCCGTCCCGCCCAGACGGCAACCTGCCTGGAGGGCAGAACGCCCCAACACTTCCAGATAGCCAGAACGCTCCAACATTCCCAGGCAGCTCGCAGGACGGCCAGAACACCCCGGCTATACCGGACAGCTCGCAGGATAGCCAGAACGCTCCAACATCCCCGGACGGCGCGCATGATAGCCAAAACGCTCCAATACCCCCGGACGACCCGCAAAACAGCCAGGGCACGCCGACTCTTCCAGGCATTTGGCAGGATAGCCAAAATCCCCCGGCCCCTCCTGCCGACGGCCTTGGCAACGGCATCGTCCGTCCGGACGACGGCTTCGCGACCCCTGGTGACGACAGCGGCAATTCCATGCCTGCCGCGCAACAGCTCTCCGTAGCAGCCGGCACATCTGTCGCCATCTTAGACAGCAATGGCAATACCGTAACCGCGTTCCGGGCACCGAAAGCGCTTGGATACTTGTTCTATTCTTCTCCAGCGCTGGCCGCAGGCAGCACTTACACAATTTCCGTCGGCGGCGCGGTCAGCGGCACGCCGGTAGTAAGCGACAGCAGCCATGACTACAGGTATACGGATTACCTTGCGTCAGATACGGATACAATCATCCAGGCTACGGCCGAATAAAAAATTCAGGCAGCATTTTTTGAGGCAGGCGCCGCCGCGTGCAGCAGCCAATCCCGCCTGCGCGCATAATAGAAAAAACCAATGGCGTCCGCCAGTATCCACCCAACCGGAACGGCGCACCAGATCCCGGTAACGCCGATTTGCGGCACCGCGGATAAAGAATACGCCAGTATCACCCGCGTACCAAGCGAAGCCACGGTAAGCACTACGGACATCCCCGGTTTTCCCAATGCGCGGTATAGCCCGTATAACAAAAACAGGCACCCGATCCCGCAATAAAACGCGCCTTCGATCCGCAAATAGCGGGCGCCTTCCACAACGACCGCCTCCTGCTGCGCATCCACAAATACAAGCATCAACGGACGCGCAAACAGCCAGACGAAACCGGATATTACGACGCAAAACAGCGCCACAGCGCAAACAGCCCCTTTGAACCCGGCACGTATCCGCTCCGTTTTGCGCGCGCCATAATTTTGCGCGACAAACGTAGAAAAGGCGTTCCCAAAATCCTGTACCGGCATGTATGCAAAAGCGTCTATTTTTACTGCCGCGGCAAATGCCGCCATTACCGTAGTCCCAAAACTGTTTACTACGCCTTGTACCATCAAAATGCCCAGGTTCATAACCGACTGTTGGATACAGGTCAGTACGGAAAACCCGGCGATTTCCCGGACACACGCCATACGGATGCGGCAGGCGCTTTTACGCAGTTTCAAAAACGGAAGGCTGCGCACCGCATATGCCGCAATGCCGGCCCCCGCCACATACTGCGCGATAACCGTCGCCTGCGCGGCTCCGGCCGTCCCTTTTCCCAACCCAACGACAAACAGGAAGTCGAGCGCGATATTTAATACTGCGGATACAGCCAAAAAAATAAGAGGCACAAGCGAATTGCCCACCGCCCTTAACAGGGAGGCAAAATAATTGTACAAAAACGTGGCCAGAATACCGCTAAAAATAATTTCCAGATACGTATGCATATCTGTCCATACTTCATCCGGTATTTTCATAAGCCCCCGGATATTCCCAAGCCCTGCATATACTGCGGCATTTAATGCCACCGTCAACAAAAAGACCAGCAGGAAGGATACGAAAATACCTTCCTGCAGCCGGTCTTCATCCCTTTCTCCAAAACGGATCGAAAAAAACGTCCCACTGCCCATACATAGCCCTAACAGAATCGAGGTCAGAAAGGTCATAAGGGTAAAAGACGATCCGACTGCCGCCAATGCTTGGAAGCCAATGTATTTCCCAACAATCAAAGTGTCCACAATGTTGTAGCACTGCTGTAACAAGTTCCCCAAAAGCATCGGGAACGCAAACCGCAGCATCGCCCCCATTGCCGCCCCTTGCGTCATATCTGTTTGCATAGCTCCTCCGAACATGTTATGATAAGTCCATACTTTAAGAAAGGATGTCTTAATCATGAACGAAATTATACAATCTTTGCACAACCGTAAATCCGTGCGCGTATTTACCGACCAAGAAATTACCAAAAAACAAAAAACGGAAATCCTCCATGCGGCGACTGCCGCGCCCACAGCCGGCAACCAGCAGCTGTATACGATTCTAGACATTACCGACAGCAAATTAAAGCAAACGCTGTCGGCCACCTGCGACAACCAGCCTTTTATCGCAACGGCAAAAATGGTACTGATCTTCTGCGCTGATTTCCAGAAATGGTACGACGCTTTTGTGGAGGGCGGCTGCAGCCCAAGGACGCCCGGAGCCGGCGATTTGATGTTAGCGGTATCCGACGCCAATATTGCGGCGCAAAACGCCGTTACCGCAGCCCAGAGCATGGGCATCGGCTCTTGCTATATCGGCGATATTATGGAAAACTGCGAAACACACCGCTCCCTTTTGCACTTGCCGCCATACGTATTCCCCGCTGCAATGCTCGTATTCGGCTATCCTTCCAGCCAGCAGGCGAAACACCCCAAGCCAGAGCGCTGCCGCCTATGCGATATCGTCCAGGAAAACCAGTACCAACGCAGGGACGGTGCGCAGCTTCGACGCATGTTTGAACATAAATGCAGGCCACAAGGTTTTGAGACATGGTGCCAACATTTCTGTAAGCGGAAATACCAGTCCGATTTCTCAAAAGAAATGAACCGTTCCGTCCGCATGTATTTAAAATCATTCGACGAATAAGCAAAACGGCATGTCCGCCCCCGGTTTACAGATACTTCCCAAGGACGGCGATAAAATTATCTACATTAAACGGCTTTGCGATATGCGCGTTCATTCCGTTCTTTAACGCGGCTTCTTTGTCCTCTTCCATCGCATTCGCCGTCATAGCGATAATCGGAATCGTCTTTACATCTTTACGCGGCATCGTGCGGATTGTCCTAGTAGCTTCGTAGCCGTTCATAATCGGCATCTGGATGTCCATTAAAATCGCGTCGTAATAATCTTCTTCCGCTTTTTCCATCAGGCGCACGGCGTCCGTGCCGTCCGGCGCGGATTCTACGACGATGCCGATTTCTTCCAGGATCGCCTGTGCGATTTCCCGGTTCAGCTCGATGTCTTCCACAAGCAAAATCCGTTTTCCGGTAAAATCAGCCGTCGTCCAGTTTTCCGGTTCATCTTCTTTTTCCACCAGCTGGTTTGCCGCTAACAGGGCGGATTTTAAGTCTGACATAAACAGCGGTTTTGCACAGAATGCGGTAATGCCCGCCGACATCGCCTCTTCTTCGATATCCGACCAGTCGTATGCGGTCAGGATAATAATCGGCGCCTGTTCCCCGACTACGCCGCGTATTTTCCTGGCTGTTTCAATCCCGCTGATATCCGGCATCTGCCAGTCAATAATATACGTATGATAAGGGTCCCCTTCGTCGTGCGCTTTTTTTGCGCGGTAAGCCGCCTCCCTTCCGGAAGTCGTCCACTCAGAACGCATGCCGATCTGCTGGAGCATCTTGCTCACACTGTCGCACGTATCAAAATCATCGTCTACAACAAGTACCCGCAGGTTTTCCAGTTCTTTGATCCTTGCCGTATCTTTTTCAATATCCTGCAATTTTAACGTAAGCGCTACCGTAAATTCGCTGCCCTTGCCAACTTTACTCTGTACGCTGATTGTGCCGTTCATCATTTCCACGATATTTTTCGTAATCGCCATGCCAAGTCCAGTGCCTTCAATCCCGGTTTTAGTCGTAGTCGCTTCACGCTCAAACGGCTCGAAAATATGTTCCACAAAATCCTCTGACATACCAATGCCATTGTCCTTGATGACGAAAATATAGTCTCCATATCCATGGCGGAAGGTCGTCTTTTGCAAAATACGGAAAGTAATCGTCCCGCCAGCAGGGGTATATTTCACAGCATTGCTAAGCAGGTTGATAAATACCTGGTTCAGTTTTAAAGAATCCGCGATCACATCCTCGTTCGCAATGTCAAACGTATCGATAAACAGCTCCAGCTGCTTTGCTTTTACCTGCGGCTGGATAATATTGACCAGGTTGTGCATCAGTTCCGAAATATTGCATTCCTGTTCTTTAATCTGCACCTTGCCGCTTTCTATCCGGCTCATATCCAAAATATCGTTAATCAGGCTAAGCAGGTGGTTGCTGGACGATAATACCTTCTGCAAGCAGTCGCGCACCTGCTCCTTATTGTTAATATGACTTACCGCAATCGTGGCAAAACCGATAATCGCGTTCATCGGCGTACGAATATCATGCGACATATTGGAAAGGAACGTCGTCTTTGCCTTGTTGGCATGCTGCGCCTGCAACAGGGCGTCCTGGAGCGCTTGCGTCTGCTCCTTTTGCTTTCTGACCTGCTCTGTGACCTCTTTGGTCACAGCCATAACTACAATATCGCCAGTTTCATCATCTATGGTCATAAGAAAGGACTGGCGGACGCATATTTTCTGCCCGGATAGATCGTTCTCCCAGTATTCCGCTACAACTTCCGCATCGCCTTGTTCAAACGCTTCTTTTAGGCTTTCCAAATTTACAACTGCTGCATAATCCTCTTTGGATTCATCCACAACAAACTGTTTCCATTGTTCGAACCATTCTGAAACTTTGCATGGGGCTTTTAAGCCCACCATCCCAAGCAGCGATCTTTCCTGCCCCTGCGTCTCGCTGATAATATCATGTTCCAGCAAATCTTTCGTTAAATTAAATTCGTACGTGCAGATTGCATTTGAGGTAACCGCAATGCGGTATTGGCGCTCTTTTCGGTTTGCCATGGAGATTTCCGCTTTCGCCTGTAATTGCTTTAACTTTTCTTCCGTTATATTCTGGCGGATAAACAGTACTTTCCCAGCCTTCGCATTTTTCCGTTCCAAACAGATAATGCTCATATGCTCCCATTCCGTGCCATGGCTGCGTTTTACCAAGTACTCATAATGCACGTCTACAGCGTGCTCCCCCATCCTTTCAATAATTTCCTGCGGCGCAAATAAACGGGCAAACTTCTCTTGGTCTTCCTCATTTGCTAGAAATGAACATAAATATTCGGATAATTCTTCATATTTCCCGCTGTAGGCAAATCCGTCCTGCTCAGGCTTCGTCCCTGCTAAATATTGGTAGGTGCCCGCGTCCAGGTCAACCATGACAAACCTAGAAAACAGGGTGTTGACCCCCTGGATAACATAGCCCATTTCTTCATTCTTCTTCTTTAGCAGCTTCTTTTCCCGCCCTGCCTGTAGGAGCAGCACAGCAATATAAATAACAAACATCCCGATCAACAGGGTTTCCAGCATGACCCCCAGATTATTTGCACGGCGCACCATGACCCCGGTAATCTGCTCCGGAAAAGTTTGCACGAGCACGTACTCTTGCTCTTGCAAGGAAACCACGCACACGTTGTCCGCCCGGCTTCCAGCCGCGCACAAGATGGCGTCCGTCCCACCGTGTTTAAATACATTCAATACGCCGCCTGCCGCCTCTTGGTCTACAATGCCGTTGTCTACAAGAAAGTCCAAGACGCCCTGGTTGCACACATTGTTAATATATTCATCTCTCGACGCTGCCGCTACAATCGTACCATCGCGCATGCATAAAAACGTATCCGCCTGTTCCCCGAAATAGACAGCCGTCAAGATATCTTCTAAATATTCATCTCCACCATATACGCCCAGCAAGACGCCTATCACATCGCCTTGAAAACGTACCGGCGCATAAAACCCGATCATCGTTTCACCTGTCCGGCGCGATTCAAATACAACGGATATGCCATTGTCGCCCTGGATGCCTTTTTTATAATAATCCCGATCGGACACGTCGATCAGTTTGCCGTCCAATGCAAGGCTTGTACCATTGATATCAATAAATTGAAATGAGTCAAACAAGGAATTTTTTGACATATCATCCAGCATTTTTGGAGTTACCTGCGCCCTGGCCAGGCCTTCACCTAAAAAATACGCATATGTATTAATACGGTTCAGCGCGTTTTTTAACTCGCTTTCAATATGGCCAGCCGTACGGTGCGCGGAATCCGCGGCATAGTTCAGATTCTGGTTTTCAATACGCCTGCTGTTGCTCATCGTATACCAGTGGAATAAAAGCAACACAGCAGCCAGCAGAAGCAAGATCGGCAAAATATTCTGTACAGACCTCTTTTTTATATTCATCTGAAAATCCCTCCAAAAAATATATGGCTAACTAAACGCTAAATAATAGTACCATGAAATCGGCGATATTTCAATAGCGGGAGTTAATAGAACGAGACGTATAAAAGTACCGGAATCTACATAAACTGTTTCCATACGAATATCCCATACGAACGCATCCATTGCGACGCATACCACGCCATGCGTTATTTTATAAAAAGGAGCTATAAAAACATGACATTTCAAGAACTGCACAAAAAAGTGCTAAAAGCAAAAAACGACAATACCCCGCTTCCCAATCCACTTACCGAACAAGAGCAGCACCAGCTAGACTGCCTACTGCACCCGGACGAATACCCGCTTGTCTGGAAACTAGAAGACTGCGACTGCACGCAAGGCAGCTGTGTCTCGGCCTGTACCTTCCATGCGCTTGAAATCAAGGACGGCCAGGCCGTCTTAAACCCAGAAAAATGCACTGGCTGCGCCAAATGCATCGAAGCATGCCAAAACAACCACCTTACATTTAGCCGCGATTCCATTAAAACGCTAGAAATGCTAAAGGATAAAAATACGCCTGTATTTGCCCTTATGGCGCCTGCGTTTGTCGGGCAGTTCGGAGAAAACGCCACTCCCTCCCGTATCCGGACGGCATTAAAAAGCATCGGATTTTCCGGAATGATCGAAGTCGCCGCCTTCGCGGACATCCTTACTTTAAAAGAGGCTTTGGAATTTAAGCACAACATGGAACGCCCCGGCGGTTTCCAGCTGACCAGCTGCTGCTGCCCAATCTGGATCAAACTAATCCGGGATGATTTTGACAAGATCGTAGACCACCTTCCCGCCGCGGTATCGCCCATGATCGCTTGCGGCCGCATCGTAAAGCAGCTGCACAAAGGCTGCCGGACGGTCTTTGTCGGCCCCTGCCTTGCAAAAAAGGCCGAAGCCAAAGAACCAGAGCTGTTAGGCGCGATTGACTGCGTGCTGACCTTTGAAGAACTGTCTTATATGTTCGATGTATTGCAGGTAGATTTTTCTGAACTGTCCGAATCGGAACAAGAAGAAACAAGAGAACACTCCGCCAGCGCGGGGCGCCTTTACGCCAGAACCGGCGGCGTCAGCCAGGCCGTCTCGGAATGCGTGCGAAACATTGATCCAAAATGCCGGCTAGAACCCGTATACGCCAATGGCGTCGCAAACTGCCGCAAACTGCTTGACGATATCCGAAACGGCAAAACTGGCGGCAACTTTTTCGAAGGCATGGCGTGCGACGGCGGCTGCGTCGGCGGCCCGAAGCGGAATATCCCGGTAGAAGAAGGTACAAGCTATGTCAATGCGTACGCTGACGCGGCCCCTTACAAAACCCCGGCAGAAAACCCTTACGTGATCGATTTGATCCACCGGCTAGGCTTTTTTACGATCGAAGAGTTCTTAAAAAGCAGCGATATTCTAACCCGCAGCTTATAAACAAAGTCCGCGCTATGGCTTGCGGCCTCTCGTCGCCGGCCCAGCCGCAGCTTTATTCGACAGCGTTATCAACCAGTGCAGGCGCCGCGGCTTCGCTCGACAGGCCCCAGC
>CASUON010000104.1 GCA_949457475.1 uncultured Lachnospiraceae bacterium | reverse complement strand
CCTATTATTTCTCATTTTTAAGGGACATCCCCACCCCATGAAAAGTAACTGTCCCAGCCTGGAGCTTCACATTTACAGCAAAATCCGGCCCCTCACCTGCGGTGGTAGGCCGGATTTATTTCTAACAAACTATGCTGCTTTTATTTCATCTGCGTAAGGTCCCAGGTTGCCGCGCCTCCATCGGCAGATTCCAAAGCGACCTCGCGCCCGCTTTTATACGCCTGCCCTTCCTCCGTCTGCGGGCCAATCTTTTCAAATTCCGCCGCCCGCATAACTACCGTTACAGTACGGGCGTCCCTGGCAAGAAACGCCCCTTCCTGGGCATACATCGTTGCATGGACGCCGTCTTCTTGCGTCTCACCGATAAAAAAGACGGCCGTCCGCCCCTGTTCGTCTGTTGCCTCAAGCGTAACCGCATAAGGCTCATCCGCGTACTTTTCGGACATATGGCACAAAATACGCTGTTCCAGGTCGTTGATAATTAGCTCATCCAAAGAAAGAACCGCGCCGTTTGGCAAAACAAAGCTGTCCCCAAGCGCCATACGTACCGTATCGGCGTACATATCCGCGCCGTCTGCCCAAAAACGAAAGTTCCATTCCCCGTCGCGCATGTTGAGCCTTAGCTCATACGTATGTCTGCTGGACAAATCTAAATCCGCCATATTATAAGATATCTGCCCGCCCATAACCGTTTCTTTTTTATCCAGATAGCGGAAATCGTACTGTCTGTCTCCGTCGGCTTCTACTCCGTCTATCAACAACCGGTCTGTAACGTCAAAACTAGTCTGCGGCCCTTGGTAAAACGCATCCTCAAATCCATCGTTCATGGGCCGCCCGTCTTCCCGCTGTACCGTATAGCTGAGCGCAAGCTTTTGCGGCGCCGCCACTGCTTCTTGCAGCGTTACGATATAGCCGGCGTCGTGAACAGACGTTTGGATAACTTCTTTATATGCAGCAAGGCTGCTTTCCAATCCGATTGCCTGGCTGATGCTGTATCTAATCTGCCCGATTGCCGCCCGTACCTCTTCATGGAATACCGCGGTCGCCGCTGCCAGCACGGCCACGCATGCCGCGGCCGCCTGGAGCCGCCTTTTTGCCGCCTTGCGTTTTTCCTTTCGAATTGCCGCCAATACAGCCTTTTCATAATTGCTTTTCGTCCGGCTGTCCAGCCACCCGTTCTGCGCCGTATATTCTGCGCATTCTTTTTCACTTGCTACTGCCTGCAGCCGATTTGCAAGCTGATAGATATTGCGTTCCATACGAAAACCTCCTTTGCTCGTCCCGTTCCTGTCCCCGTTGCCTTTATTTCCGGCTCCCTTCCTTGGACAAATCCTCTTTGCTTCAAACTTGGTTCAAACTCCTTTCCTGTTTCCCACCGGATGTTCTGCCTGGCTTGCGGCAAATGCCCGCATTTTCTTTTTCCCGCGAAACAGGCGTACATATACGCTGTTTTTTGTCAGCCCCATTTCAGCGCCGGCTTTTCCCGGGTCTTCTTCCCTACCGTAAACACGTAGGAATAATTCCCGGTCTTTTTCACCCAGGCAGGACAATAGCTCCCGCATGCCATCCGACAATTCCTGTTCCACCAACGCTGCTAGGGCGGCGTCTTCTTGCGACGGCTCCGTATCCATACCATCCAGGCTTACTGATTTTAATTCCCGGCTTGCTTTGCGCAGGTAATCGACTGCTTTTAGCCGCGCGACTGCTGCCGCCCAATTGATAAACGTGCCTTTTTCTTCATTAAAACTGCTTATATTTTTCCAAATTCCGAAAAAAATGTCGTTCATGCAGTCGTCCACTTGGTCCGGCAGGGCAAAAAGCCTGCGTGCCACAATGCTGCGCAAATATGCCCCATAATGCTCGATGACATACAAAATACCCTCTTCTTTGCCCTTGCGGATGAGCCTGACAAAATTTGTACTGTCTGCTTTCATAACTCCACCCCCGCTATCACTTTTTCCATCCGAAAGCTTATCCTATCATTTACTTACAGTTCCTCATAGCTGGCCAGCCTCAAACTTCCAGGGCCCGTCCATACGGCCATTTCGTTTCCATTGGAAAAAGAAATTGGAAATTAGAAAGCTTATCGGATGACCCTTACATTTATCTATTCGCTGTGGAAAACAAAAATCTTACAGATTTTATAAAAAAGATCGCAGATCGTTATTACTGAAAATTTTTAGCCGTTTCACCACATAGAATTGCGAAACGGTATCCATAAGGCGGGTTGCCCCCGGTCCAAAAACCCTTCTTTGCAAGTCCTATTAGAATGTCCGCTACCCTTGCTGCAATGGTTGCGCGTTCCATCTGTGCGAAAGCCATTGTTACGTACATCACGGCCTTGCCGATTGGCAAGGCCGTGTCTATATTTTCTTTGATAGAAATAAACTTTACATGTTTTTCTTCCAGCGTAGCATAGATGCTAGAGCGTGTTTGAATTTTCCGTAAGGTATACATCCACGTCATCTGCGAATGCTTCGCAGGATTTCGTTTTCAAGTAGCTACGGCAGATATAATAAATGTTTAACACAACCCGGCTATGGTTCACCGGAATCCTTTTTCGGAACAATTCCTAAGCTCTTTTCATACGCAGCCTCCGTAGCGGCTACAGAATCCGATGTTCCAATAGATTCACGATGTATATGAATAACTTCATCCATTGGCAAGGGCGGTGCATTTCCATATGCTGGAGCATAAGGATCTGTGTCGTTTACATTAAATTCGCGACAAATGGAAAGAAACGGATAATCCTTAAAACAGAAAGTGCTGATATGCTTATGAAAAATGAAAATAAAAAAAATTTTAACGCAATGCTTAACGATAGCAAAACGATACCTAATATTCAGATAAGATAATGAACAAACATTCTTTACATTGCGGCATCAAGCCCTGCGCCGTACGCCGCCTTTGTAACGCCAGGCCTGCGCCATACGCCGCCTTTGCAACGCCAGGCCTGCGCCGTACGCCGCCTATTGCGGCGCAGACGCTAAAATCCTGCTGATCTCAGCCAGCAGCCGGTCTTTGACCGGGGGTTTTAGAAAATATCCTGCCGGCTTTAGTTTTAATACGGCCTCAATGTTTGCCCGGTCATTGACTGCGGTCAGAAATACGACCGGGATATCTTTCATATCCGCATCCGCACGGATCATCTCCAGCGTCATCCTACCGTCGCAGACCGGCATTTCATAGTCCAGTAAGATCAAGTCTGGGCGCTTTTTGCCAATCGAAGTCATAGCCTGCGCCCCGGAGACTGCCAAAGCTACTTCATAATTATCTTCGAGCATGGCTTTCATCGTCCGCAATGCCGTGCCATTGTCATCTACAACCAAAATCCGCTTTCTGGCGTCCTGCCCGCCCTTTTCTTCCGCCGCTGCTTGTTCCGCTTCTTGGCGTTCCATGCCAAGCCGATTGCATACCGCCTGCATGATCGCAGTATTTTCCACCGGCCGGATGAGGTTTTCAAACTGGCCGCCTTCATAATATTTAAAAAAACGGCTGCTTTCTTCTTTTGTCCCAATTGTCAAAACCGGGATATGCCCGTACTTGTCGCTCAACAAGAAAAACATCGACGTATCAATATCGTAAGCGCCGATTAAGCTAATCAATACCAAATCCGGATTTACGATCTTGAGCATCCCTTCCATTACCCCAGCGTTCTCTGAACAGAGCTGCACATGGAAATACTGCGATAAATACCGGTTCGTTTCCTTTATTACACTGTTTAGCTTTCCAATTAACAGTATCTTTTTCATTTCATCCTCCTTTTGTACTATTTTTCAGTATCGTATCTACCGAGATGCGCACTGCTGCTCATGCTCCAGCTGCGTCTCGCGGCAGCCAGAGCCCCTGCCATTACGGCTGGGATGCGTACTGCTGCAGCTGCCCGATCAGCAGGCCTGCTGCCTGGGACGCCTCCTGCGGGTCGAGGTTTGTCACAGCCTGCTTCAATTGACGGATATTGCTGTCCATTTCCTGCGGATACTGGTACTCCAACAGCCTTTCCATCTGTTCATCCGCCTGGTCGATGTCCATTTCCTGTATACTGATGCGCACCATTTCTACAAGCGCCTGCAAGATGGCGGCATCTGCCATTTCCTTTTTTGGCTGCGCGCCGATGCCAAAGACCCCCTGCAATTTCTGCCGGTAGCTTCTCCATTCTTCCAAAAACGGATTCGTCATGGCCTGTACGATATCCAGCCTGCCGTCCCGGGCCGCGGATTCCAGAAGTTTCGCAACGCCGGATAATGGCAGAATGCCTACCGTCGCCGCCAGGCTTTTCATTGCATGCACCTGGATGCGGTACGCCTCTAACTGCTGTGGTTCTGTAATCTGACTGTACAGCTGGTATAAGACATCCGCAGCATCGTCGAGCTGTCCATAAAACTCTTTAAGCGTATATTCCAGCAGTTCCCGATCCGGCAGATGCAGCTTGGCATAGCGCCAATCCAGCCCGTCGACCGGAGGCAGGTCGGTTTCCCCTGTTTCGCCTCCGATGAGCCGACTGGCTGGCTTTTCTGGTTTCCCACTGGACGGAGGCAGGTCGGTTTCCCCTGTTTCGCCTCCGATGAGCCGACCGGCTGGCTTTTCCGGCTCCGGCTGCTTTTGAAGCAGGCGCTCTGGCAGCTTGTCGTGTAACATACGTTCCAGTTTTTCCGGATCAACCGGCTTCGACAAGAAATCGTCAAACCCTTCCGACAGGTACATTTCCTTTGCGCCCGACACTGCGTTTGCCGTCAGCGCAACAACCGGGGTATCCCGGCAGGGGCATACGTCCATAGCTTTCATACGGTGTAGCGTCTCGATCCCATCCATCCCCGGCATCATATGATCCAGAAAAATCAGGTCAAAACGGCCCTTTTGCACCAGTTCTAGGCATTCCGCCCCGCCTGGCGCGTCTGTCACTTGCACCCGCGTCTCTTTAAGCAGCCCGCGCAGCACTTTGCGGTTGATGGCATTGTCGTCTACCACCAGGACTTTTGCCTGCGGCGCGCAAAATTTCGCTTCGTACCGGTAAGTCTCCGCCGCCTTTCGCACCCTGTCCGCAAATTCCCCGACCGGGGCGCTGTCAACCACCTTTTGATCCAGTTCAAAATAAAACTTCGACCCTTCGCCATAAATGCTCTCCACCTGGAGCCGGCTGCCCAAAAGCGCCAGAAGCTGGATCGTAATACTCATGCCAAGCCCGGTGCCCTCGATATTCCGGTTCCGGTTTTCTTCGATCCGTTCGAATTCTGCAAACAGCTTCGGCAGGTCTTCCTCTTTGATCCCGATCCCGGTGTCCTCAATCTCGTACCGCAGCCGCGCCATATCGTCAAACGTCCCGCAGTTTTGGACACGTAGCCAGACAGTCCCTTCCTGCGTATATTTGACCGCGTTGGTAAGGATATTTGCAAGTACCTGCCGCAGACGCACATCGTCCCCGTACAGCCGGGAAGGAATATCTGGCTCCACCTCGATTTCCAGACGGATACTTTTTTCGCCTGCCCTTTGGTATGCCATATTCGCAAGGTCATGCACGAGGCTGCTGACGTCGTATGCTACCGGCACGATTTCCATTTTGCCGGATTCTATTTTAGAAAAGTCCAAAATATCGTTAATAAGCGACAATAGCGTCTTAGCCGCCGTATAAATATCCATGGCATACGCTTTGATATCCGGTTCCTTCGATTCGCGCAGGATCATTTCATCCATGCCAAGCACTGCATTGATCGGCGTGCGTATCTCATGGGACATATGCGCCAAAAACTTTCCTTTTGCCTCGTTCGCACGCTGCGCTTCGTTCCTTGCCGCATCCGCGTCTTCCATAGCCTGCGCCAGCCGCATATTTTGCTCCTCGGCCGCCGCGACCCGCATTTCCGCATCGGAGCGGTATTCTTTCGCCAGCTCCAGCACATGGTCAAACGTCATGAGTATGCTAAATACAGCCAGGCTATATTGGCCTGCGCCGTTTACATGTGTAATCTTCAATACGACATTCATCAGAATATTCGCAACCACACCCGCCAGCAAAATCACCATTGCCAAGATCGGAAGGCGCCGGATACGCCGCTTGTCCATACGCCGGTACTGCAACATACTAGCCACTGCAGCGCCGCAGACAACCGCAGTCACTGTAGCAGACAGATTCCACATTTCCTCCAGGTGCCGGATGCCAAAGACATGCAACACGATCTGCACCAGCGCCTGCGCACATACACATCCCGTTAATACGAAAAAGCGGCGCGGGTACACGGCACGTAGCCGCTGCTCCAAATACAGCGATAAAAATATCGGCATCAGCATTGCCAGATGCACCTGTATTTCATACGCTTCCGGCAGGTTATAAAAAAGATTCAATGTATCCGTAGCAATAAAGCAGTATACCCCCGCGACTACGCCGACCAAGCCCATAAATGGCTCCCCGCGAGCCGCCTGCCTAGTACTTGCGCGGATTAACGCCATTACAAACATAATTACAGACATAATTGCCATCAACAGGCAACAGACAATATCTGAGATATTGTTTCCGACTATTCCAATCACTACAAGGTCATGGTTTTCCACTCTCAAGCTGCTAAAGGACTGCGCAACATCCGGCTGCATGAACGCCAGCTCGATCCATATTTCCCCCGTTTGAAATTCGTTCGGGATATTCACATAATTTTCATAGTCGGCATCGAAAATGCTATTTTGAAAAATCATTTCATCATCTAAAACAATACGCATCATCGACGCCGAAGAGCGGAAGGTCAGCGTCATGCCCGCATATTCCGCCGGTAATGTATTCTGCATCACAAGCACGCCGCTTGTCCCCTCCCTTTCATAAGGCAGTTTGATATTTTTACACGCCCCCTGCTTTTTTGCTTCTTGAAACAGATCCTTGAGCACGTCGTGGCCCGGCATTTCCGTCTCCGATACTTCCTCGTCCGCCAGATATGCCAGCGTCCATCCCTCGTCGTAACAGATCCCATATTGCTCCTGGAAGGAATCTGCTTCTTCGCTGGTTTGGAACTGTACCAGCGCAATTACCATAAAAACGAGGATGCCCAGAATAAATATCCCCGTAAACATCTGCAGGCATCCCCGTTTCGTTTTTACTTTTGACAGGAAACCGGACATCCGGTTTCCTTTGTGTTCCTTTGCCATATGTTTTAAAAACCCCGCTATACTTTTTAGCCTTCATCTTTTCCATGTGTTTCCTGCTGGACGCCATTACGCCGGATACGGCGCTTTTTGCCCCATCGGAATACCTGGCGCAGTACGATTGCTGCCACAATCAACAGCGGCGCCAAAATCGGCAGAGTACCGATCATCCAGATGAAAAGGGAACGCAGCCACTGGCCCAGCGCATACACGTTATCGGAAAACAGGTTTTTCGCTTCTTGCGCAAAAGTGGCCTTTTTATCAGGAACCGTCGTCGTACGCTCCACCTCGGTAATATCCAGGTATACCGTACTGTAATCTACAAGGTTGCCCATAGCCCGCAGCTGGGATTCGTAGGATTCAATCTCATACCGTACCTGCGTCAGCTGGCTTTGCAGCGCAATAACGTCTTCTACCTTATCCGCCTTTTTAATCAGCCGCAGTAGCGTCTTTTGCTCCGTGCGCAATGCTTTGAGATGGCTTTCCATATCTACATAACGCAGCGTGACGTTTTCACTGCTTACATTGTCATACACTACGTTCGACTTCTCCCGGACTGCCGCAAGCAGCTCTTCCGTACGGTCTGCAGGGATGCGCAGCGTCATATTCGCATAACGGTTCGCACCATCTAAGGAGCTCCCGTTTGTTTCCGAATTTTCCACATATCCCCCCAGCGTCTTCACCTGATCTACAATATCCGCCATAAACGTATCAAACGCTTTTGTTTCTACAGAATAATTGTACGTATAAATACGTTTTTCGTTCAGGTTCTGCGCACTGGCAGAATCCGCCGCATCTAATTGCGCGCCTGCCGCGCCGCTTTCCCCTTCCATTTTCGCGTCGTCCGCCGCAGCATCTTCTGCAACCTGCTCTGTTTCCCCTGCGTCCCAGCTGTTTTCCTGCCTTTGAACTGAGGAATTGGACATATCCGACTTGTGCCCGGCGCCGCATCCCCCAAGGGTGGCCCCTGCCACAAGCGCTGCAATGGCAAGTATTTTTACAGTAAGCCTTCCCGCTCTGCCGTCTGTTTTCACAATCCTTTTTTCCATATACATCCCTCCCTGCTAAAATCTGCTTTTATAAAAATATGCACTATTTTATAACATCTCCTAATACATGCCCGATCATGCATCCCTATACGGCGTACACATCCGGGGACAGGTTTCTATATCCGCCTCTAAAAGGAATCAGTGATAAAGTAGTGTATATTATAAAAAACGTGATTTTGGCGGGCAGGTTGCACATTATGATTTTTTATTTTTTATTTTCCATAATCTTTCCCGCGATTGCTACCTCTATTTTGTTTCCATCGCTTTTTATTTCCCTTTTTCGTTTCCATAATCTTTCCTGCGATTGCTACCTCTATTTTGTTTCCATCACTTTTTTATTTCCCTTTTTCGTTTCCATAATCTTTCCCGCAGACAACCGCGGCGATTTCCACTGCTGTCTCAGAAACCGGGTGCGCGGCTACATATTCGGCTGCATGCCGGGGCGAAACGCCATACTCCAGCTGTTCTACAAACTGGTTCAGCCGCCTTATCTGCCCAAGCAGCCCTTCGAAAGAAAGTCCGCGTTCCAGCATTGTCCTTTCCCCCCGTTTTTGCTCATACTCGCAAGTCGAGATTACCTGCATGCACAGCTTCAGATCCCCTTTGATATCCGAAGCCTCCATTAAGACGTCTGGACGCCTGTCCAGCTCTTTGAGCAGGTACTGTTTGGCGCCGGCAACATCCTGCGCGGTAAAATAATGCGCCAGCCGGTTTTTGATTTCCGCGGTTTCGCGCTTTTCCGCGGTCATGCCCACACGGCTCTCATATACGTGCAGCCCGTTTTTTACAATCCATACCGTAAGCAAAAATTCGGATAAAAAACCATACACACGTTTCCTGTAATTATCATATCCCGTCGTATCAATCCGGCCCTGCACTTCAAACAGGATATCAAACAGCCAGGCGCAGTATGCGTCATACAACGGCTTGCGGCATACCATCATATTGGCAAAATACGTCTCTTTGCGGTGCACCATTTTATAAAACAGCGGCGCGTAATCTGGGTATTTTTCCGCAACGACCCGCCCGGTCTCCACAAGGTCTTTTTCATCATGGGTCGCCGCAAAACCGTCGTAATACGGCATGCGCAGCTCGAGTTTTTTAGTGACGATCATATCGTATTCTGACAGCAGCCTTTCAATATCCTCTTCCCGGTACAGATGGCCGTCCTGCGCGATCAAGTATCTGCGGTAATGGCAGACGCCTATAATATCCGCGTCCGAATAGTTTTTCCAAAGCCAGTATACGCCTGTCAGCTCGCTATAATATGCATTCAGCCCTGAAATATGGTCCCCGGTATCGTCGCCGAGATACCCCAGCGGACTGTGGCAGGCGCGCCCGACCTGCAGCGGGACATACATAGAATCCGGCGGCGGGGTAAACGCTTTATGCGTCATTGCAAATATTTTTACACTCATTTCCTTTCCCTTGCCTATACGCTCTAATACGATAAGATTTCCGCCCCATCTTCGGTAACCAGCACCATAATCTCCCACTGTGCCGAAGGCATGCCGTCTTCGGTATATACCGTCCAGTCGTTTTCCTCGTCAACATAAATCTCCACGCCGCCCATATTTACCATCGGCTCTATCGTAAATACCATGCCCGGAACCATTAACATTTCTTCCCCCCGCTTGCTGTTGTAGCTGACCCAAGGGTCTTCATGGAACTCGAGCCCTACGCCATGGCCCCCGATTTCGCGGACTACTGTATAGCCATTGGCAAACGCGTGGTCATGAACGGCTTGTCCCATATCGCCTAAATACCCCCACGGCTTTACTTCCTGGAACCCCAGCTCCATACATTCCTTCGCGACTTCCACCAAACGCTTCTTCTCCGGGCTTACTTCACCGACGCAGAACATGCGCGATGAATCCGAAAAATAGCCGTTCAAAATCGTAGAGGCGTCTACGTTTACGATATCCCCTTCTTTTAAAATTACATCTTTAGACGGAATGCCATGGCATACCTGCTCGTTTACAGATGTGCACACGCTTTTCGGATAGCCTTCGTAATGCAGCGGCGCCGGCATCCCGCCCATCGCGGTCGTTTTGTCATACACCATCCGGTCAATCTCTTCGGTATTCATCCCTACATGAATATGTTCTGCCACATAATCTAGCACCGCAATGTTAATTTTCGCACTCTGGCGGATGCCCGCAATCTGATCTGCGTTTTTAATCATTTCATGGGTCGGCACCGGGCGCCCCTGGTCGGCAATCCGCGCAATTTTCGCGTCAAACGCCTGGTGGCACTGTTTGTACTTTTTGCCGCTCCCGCACCAGCATTTGTCGTTCCTGCCTAATTTCATCTGCATTTTCTTTCCTTCGCCAAAACTTTTTTCCCTAAAATAAACCATTTTCTTTCCCCTATATTTATGTTAATTTTGATATTTTTTCTTGCTAGGAAATGCATTTTCTAGAGTGTGTTTGAAAAATGCTTTCCGTAAGATGTGCTTCACATTTTGTGGAGAATTTATC
>CASUON010000103.1 GCA_949457475.1 uncultured Lachnospiraceae bacterium | reverse complement strand
GAGGTTTTTGATGGATCAGAGGTTTTTGATGGATCAGAGGTTTTTGATGGATCAGGGGTTTTTGATGGATCAGAGGTGTCAGACGTATCAGGGGTATCAAGCATATCAAGTGTATCAGATGTAGGATATATAACAAAAATATCAGAAAATCCTGATATTTCAGATAACCCGGATAACACAGATGTCTTTCCAACGCAACCTAATCCTATCAGAATGCCCATCGCAACGATCCAGAAGGCATGGCGTTTCTTTTTGCGTTTCCTGCCGAAAACAGTTTCTTCTCCTGCATTTTGTGGTGTTTCCCTACGTTGTTTTTTGTTGCCTACGTACGGTGCCCGCCATGGGTTATCGTCTTTTGTTGCCTTGCTGCATCGTTTTTTCCCTTCTTGCCCTGCTGGTTTCTCCGCATATCCCTCTTTTACTACTTGCGTACGCAGACGCTCCCCTTCCGATGCTGTTTCGCCTAAATTTGTTTCTACTGCCTGTGTGTCTAAATCTTCCGCTTCTGCTTTCTGCACGCACAAAGCTTTTTCCTTCCGCAGCATTTCGCCCAAATATTCCTTTTCAGGCTGCTGCGCGCATGAGACTTCTTCTTCCTCTGGCATTGCACCCAGGCCTTCCTCTCCAGGCTGCTGCGCATCCATACCGTCTCCCGCACACAATACTTCGCCCAGACCTTCCTCTCCAAGCCGCTGCGCGTCCAAATCGTCTCCTTCCCGCCGCATTTCGCCCGAACCTTCCTGTCCCGGCCGCTGCCTGCTCAGGCATTCCGCTCCAGCCCCGGCAAATAACGCATGGCGAAACTGCGCAATCGTCTGGTAGCGCCCGCTTGGCTGGACTTCCATGGCTTTTCGCAGTGCCGCCTCCGCCTGGGGCGGCACTGCGATGCCCATAGCGGACGGCATAACTAACCGGTCGTCTTCGAGCCGGTCAATCGCATCGGGCGGGATTTTTCCGGTCACCGCATAGTAAAGGGTCGCTGCCAGCGTATAAATATCCGTAAACACCCCCTGGCGTCCATGCCTTGTATATTGTTCTTTCGGCGCAAACCCATGCTTCAAAACCACGTCCAGCGTCTGGCTCCTATCGCCCAGGCTGTAACGCGCCGCCCCGAAGTCCAGCAGCTTGACTTGCCTGTCCTTTGTTATAAAAATATTGTCCGGCGTTACATCCCGGTGGATGATCCCCTTACGGTGGACGGTTTCCAAAGCTTCTATGACCGGGCGCAGCAACATGGCCGCCTCCTGCCAGACAAGGCGGCCGCCACATTTCTTCATATATGCTTGTAGGCTTATCCCGTCTACATAATCCATTGCAAAATAAGCCGTGCCGTTTTCTTCAAACGCACAATGGACATGTACGATATATGGGTTGTTTGCGAATTGGGCCAGCGTCTGCGCTTCTTTTAAAAAGCAGCTTCTTCCATAACGGAAGGCAGCCTCCCATTCGCCGGAATAGGCACGGACGCAATTTCCCTCCATCCGTGCCGCCAGCATATCCGGCAGGTATTCCTTGACCGCTACCTGCCGCCCTTCCATAATATCCCAGGCAAGGTATGTTATGCCAAAACCCCCCTGCCCAAGTACCCTGCCTGTCAAGAACCGTTCATTTAAAATCGTCCGTTCCGGCAGTGCCATTGGATATTTCCCCATCGCTTCCTCCTTTTTCAATCAGTGTTTCCTCACGCTCAGGAATCGTCCTGCGCGCTAAAAACAGCTCCGCCTGTATTTCTTTTGTATCATACGGCACAGGCACCCGGATCACAGCCGCCTGCATCTTTAGCCCGTGGTTTCCTGTCTCCCTGTCCGGTTTGCTGTGCGTGAGTAGAAACGACGCACGCTGCCCGCATATTTTTTGCGGGGAATCTAAGTATTCTCTGCTATAAAAATCTAGGCTGACGTCCAACGTGCATTCATACGAAATTCCGATATAAAACATCCCGCGCGGGCATTCGTATCCCAATGTCTCAAACAACATCCGCTTTGTTTCTTCAAATTCTTCCGCAGAAACATACTGCAACGCCTGCTTTTGATACGCAGGGTCCGCATACTTCTCTTCCCATTCTTGCCAGACGTCTACAAGCTCTACGCGGTTGATATAGCAGACCCCTTCCTGCTTTGTGCCATCCGGTGCAGGAATTTCAAACGCAACCTGCTGTTTCGTTTCCATTTCCTCCCCATCCGTCACAACTAGGCAAAACGGCTGTTCCAGTAAATAATTTCGGTATTCTGCCATCCACAATACAGACATGCGCGCCTGGCTGATATCCGGGATTTTCGGATAGGTTCCGTCCAGGCCATAAACCATAATCATAATCTGGTCCCAGTCCATGTGATAAAATACGCTGTCTTGCGGCATCTGCCAGCCTGCCTGCATTAGCCGCGCCAACAGCACTGCTGCCTCCGGCCCGGAATTTTGCAGGTAGTACCCGGTTCCACTCTTCCCCATCAACCGCTCGCCATCTATGATTAACGCCTGCAAGTTTAGCGATTCCATCATATGCGCCTGTTCCCGCAATGATGCGCGCATTGTATTTTCACGCGTTCCGTATGCCGGCATGTTTTCCTGCTTAAATATGCATACCTGCAGCTGGTCCCCCCGCCGCAGCAGCGCCGCAATGTAACAGGGCTTTTCTTCTAACCCCGCCCGCTTTCCTATAATCCGGATTTCATCAAACTGCATCTCCTGTTCAATGGCCTGTAGCCATTCGAAATTCATCCCTACTCCCATTTTGAATCTCCTTTCTTTGAAGTAAAAACCTTTTTCATAAATTTGAATATTGAAGTTACAGTGAAGCCAAAGGCTGAACTGTAACATACGGAAAAAAATCTTGTATGAAGAACTTGACATTTACTATATTAAAATAGAAAATATGAATGTTACTACCTTTCGGATGTGTTAAGGCGCTAGATCGTGTTTGAAAAACGCTTTCCGGCACAATATCATTTCGGCTTAATTCCAACGATTTTATAGGGAGGTTAAAGACATGAATCCAAAACAAATATTTTTTGAAAACCAGGCGCAAACGATAATCAAAAACCTGGAAAAACGAAATATGGCAGGCTATTACTGTCCGACAATTGCAGAAGCGTGCAAAACCGCATTATCTTTTGCGGAGGCAGATACAACGGTATCTTTTGGCGGCTCCATGTCGCTTGTGGAATCCGATATTTTAGACGCGTTAAGAGCCAGGACAGATATCCGGCTGATCGACCGTAGCCAGGCAAAGACGCCGGAAGATATCAAACAGGCTTACCGCGATTCTTTCAGCGCAGATACGTATTATATGAGTACGAATGCAATTACATTAGACGGCGAGCTTGTAAATATTGACGGCAACGGGAACCGCGTAGCCGCCCTAATCTACGGCCCGGATAAAGTAGTTATTATCGCTGGCATGAACAAAGTGGCCGCCACCGTCGAGGATGCCCTTCGCCGCGTGCGCAACCAGGCGACGCCGCCAAACTGCAACCGGCTAAACAAAAATACCCCGTGCGCAACAACCGGCGTCTGCGCCGACTGCTTAAGCAGCGACTGCATCTGCAACCAGATCGTTATCACAAGGCGAAGCGGCTCACCAAAACGGATTTCGGTAATACTCGTCGGAGAAGAGCTGGGTTATTAAAATAGGTAATATGGCCTATCGAAATGGTTTCCGGTAGTATTCGTTAAAAACGAGCTGGGTTATTAAAATAGGCGATACCTATATTTCAAATGCATATTCCCACAAAAGGCACTGCTTTCTGTGGGAATCTCGCGTTTGAACCATACCAGCAGCTATCTTGCACTATTTAAGCCACGCTGCCAAGCGCCGCTACATACGTTCCGGCGCCGAGAACCCGAGCACGTCCATACAGGTTTCCATAATTCCTTTGCACAGCTCTAAAAGCCGTATCGCGCTTGCTTGACGCTGCGCATCTTCTTGCGCAAGTATTTTTGTCTCATGGTAAAAATGGTTAAACGCATTCGCAAGGTCGTATAAATACGCGCATACTTTGTGCGGCGCCAGCTCGTCAAACGCTTCTGCAATCACGCCGTTAAATTTGGCGGCTTCGATCATCAACGCTTTCTCGCTGCTCGTAGAAGCGGGCAATATTTTACTTTTTGACGCGTCTTTGCCAGACTGCGCATATTTCCTTAAAATAGATTTGATACGCACGACCGTATATAGCATATAAGGCCCGGTATTCCCTTCAAAAGAAGTAAAACGGTCAATGTCAAAAATGTAGTCTTTCGACGCCTGGTTGGACAAGTCCCCATACTTCACTGCGGAAAGCGCGATCGCTTTAGCGGTTTTTTCGGCTTCTTCTTTGTCCATTGCATGGTCCATTGCGTCATTTTCCGCAATCTTTTGGTACATTTTCTCATATATATCATGCAGCAGCGCCGATAGCCGCATAACGCCGCCCTCACGGGTTTTAAACGGCTTTCCGTCTTTGCCGTTCATCGTCCCGAAGCCTAAGAACTTTAACTGTGTATCCTGGCCCACCAGCCCGGTCTTGCGGGCGCACCGGAATACCTGTGTAAAATACAGCTCCTGGCGCTTATCGACTACATATATAATCTCCGCTGGATGGTACCCTTCCATACGCTGTACGATCGTCGCAAGGTCTGTCGTATTATACAGTGAAGCGCCGTCCGACTTTAAAATCATGCACGGCGGGACTTCCTTTGTATCCGTCTCTTCCTTTACGTCTACGACAAGCGCACCCTGGGAAATATACGCGTGGCCGTCGTCTTTCATTTTCTGCACCATCGCCGGAATATACGGCTGGGCATCCGATTCGCCTTTCCAAAGGTCAAAAGATACGTTTAATTCTTCATAATTTTTCTTCAAATCAGTTACCGATACATTTAATATATGGTTTAATAGCGCACGGTAGCCGCGCCTGCCGTTCTGCAGCTCATATGTCGCTTGCATTGCGCGCTCTTTGTACGCGGCGTCCTCTTTGGACTTGCCGCTCGCCGTTGGATAGATTTCTTCCAGCTGTGAAATTGTAAACGGCGCTTCCTGCGGGTATTCCCCCTCATAATCTTCATCGTAATAAACAAGGTCTGGCATCCGCTCCCTTAGCTCAGTAATAATGAGCCCCATCTGCAATCCCCAGTCGCCCAGGTGTACGTCGCCGATCATTTCATGCCCAGCATAGCGGCCCATACGCTTAATGCTCTCGCCGATGACCGCGGAACGCAAATGGCCTACGTGAAGCGGCTTTGCGACATTTGGCCCGCCATAGTCGATCATAATCCTCCGTGGCGCGCCTGTCTTCTCATTTCCATAATCTGGCGATTCCATCATCTGGCATAAATATTGCGCCAAGTATGGCTCTTTTACCGTTAGGTTTAAAAATCCGGGTTTTACCGCCTCTACGGTGGCAAAGATTTCACTATCCGCAAGCTTGCCCGCAATTTCCTGCGCGATGGCAATCGGAGCTTTTTTATACTCTTTTGCCAGCGCCATTGCGCCATTACACTGAAACTCGCACAAATCGGGGCGGTTGGACAAACCGACCCGCGCATAGGAATCACGATAGCCACATCCAAGGAATGCCTGGCACATTTCCTCATTCATCTGATCTATTAACTTCTTCATTGTATTATCATCCTCTTAGCTCATAAAACTAGTATTTTTGGCATATGCCAGCAAGCTGTTTTGCTGCTGTTGCGGCTGTCTGTTTGCCAGCTGCGTATTTCCGTCGCCTGTCTGCAAGCCGTTTCCTGTGTATTCGGCCCCCTGTCAGCCATTTTTTTCCTGCTCCTGCTGCAGCGCCGACATCACAGAATGAAAAGCATCCTTTTTCTCGCTTAATATCGCATCGATCTGGTTTTTTACGGACTCGTCTTTTACAGGCTGTTTGCCGTAATGGCCGGAAAACGACCCTGTCTTGCGGTTGTAAGCAGCATGGTCTTCTTCCGCGGTTTCTAGGCCCTCTTCCCTGTCCGCGTCGTCTTGTGTATTGTCGTCCCCTTGGGGTTCTAATAAAGATGCGTCCTCTTTTTCTTTTTGTTTTTTCAACCGCGCTTCTTCTTCTACCTCTGCCAATGTCTGGTAGTGTACATTCCAGCCTTTAATAATGCTGCGGTCCATCCGTTTTTTCTTATCTCTCTTTTCAATGAGATCAATCGCATATACTGCAGGCATTGCGCATTCCTCCTCCATCTAACTCATATTTCTCATATTTTTAGCTTTCCTGTTCTGCCCTCCATATTTTGCCTTTCCTAATTGCTTTCCATAAAGAGGTTTCCGCTCAGATTTAGTACTAAAATTATATCAGATTTTGAGGAATGCCGCAACTACCACTTTTTGAATTGAACGGGCAATTCCAGCCACGACAGGCTGCCCTGCCTTTTAGAGGGGCCGCCCGTCTTTTAGAAGGGCCAGCCACGGCGGGCTGCCCTGCCCTTTTAGCAGCGCATCAGGCCGTCGACGCTCAATACTACGCCCGTGATATAAGATGCTTTATCAGAAGCCAGAAATACAAACGCGTTTGCAATGTCTTTCGGTTCGCCGATACGGCGCAGCGGAATCTGCGCGATCATCGGTTCGATCACTTCTTTTGGGACAGCCTGCATCATGTCAGTGTTTGTAATGCCCGGGGCTACCGCGTTGACACGGATTCCTTTCGGCCCCAGCTCCCTTGCCAGGGAAAGCGTGAACCCGTTTACGGCAAATTTCGAAGTCGGATACGCGACCCCTGACGGCTGCCCGTATATGCTGACCATGGAGGATGTATTTAAGATAACGCCGCTTTTTTGTTCCGCCATATAGTCCGCCACTGCACGCGAACAATGATATACGCCTTTAATATTTAGGTCGATCACCTTGTCCATCAGCTCTTCGGTATATTTGGCAAACGGCGTGCTCTCTGATATGCCGGCGTTGTTTACGAGGATGTCGATCCGTCCATATTTTTTTACTACTTCATCGACCGCCTCTTTTACCTGCTGGTAATCCGATAGGTTCGGCCAGATGCCTTCTACTGCCGCCTGCGGATATGCTTCTTTTAACTGTGCGACCGCTTTGTCCGCGGTCTGCTGGCGGCTCGCGCAAAGTACGACGGTCGCGCCTTCCTTTATAAATTCTTCTACAACCGCATAGCCGATGCCGCGGCTGCCCCCGGTTACAATCGCAACCTTATGCTCTAACTGCATAACTTACCTCCTGATATTCAAATTACATACGGCCTGCATTCCCGCGCGTTCCCACCTACCTAACTGCTGGCCATTTTTACTTGCTTTGTTGCCGGTCAGCTAATTGCTGGCCGCTCTTATGCGCTTTACTGCCGGTCGGATAATCGCTAATCGCGCTTACGATCTTTGCTACCGGCCAGTGAACGTAAATGGAAAAGCCTCTGCGGGAATGGAACAGGCCCGTTTATGTTATGCGTATTATAGCAAAAAGGAAAATCGATGTAAAGATGATATGCGCCGCTTCTTACGACAGGTAGACCGCCGCTTCATATGGCCGTATCGTACGGCTTTCTAACGCCTGCCCGTCGTAGTTTGAAATCAAAAGCTCCGCTTTCGCGCCGGCCCATTCCTCCGGCATGTGAAACTGCGCGGGCTGTCCGGAGAAGTTTAATACTACATGCATACGGCTGGCTGCCGGGATCCCTTCGCCATCTCCTTTGCCATTATCTTTGTAATTGCGTTCATAAATATAAAGCTGTGTATGCTGCGGCTCATATTCTTTAAAGTCCCCGTATACCGCGACTGCATGTTGTTTGCGCATCTGGATCAGGCGTCGCATGTAGTGCAAGATCGAATCTTGATCCGCCAGCGCCTCCGCCACGTTGATCTGCTTATAATTTGGGTTTACTTTCAGCCATGGTTTTGCGGATGTAAATCCGGCGTTTTCTGTCGCGTCCCACTGCATCGGCGTCCTTGCGTTGTCCCTTGCGCGGTAGCGGATGGCATCCAGCAGCTTGTCCGGGTCCGCATTGTTATTTATGATGCGTTCCTGCCAGCAGTTGTGGATTTCCACATCGTCATAATCGTCGATGGTATCAAACGCCACATTGGTCATGCCAATTTCTTCCCCCTGGTAAATATACGGCGTCCCTTGCATCGTCAGAAGCATCGTATAGAGCATTTTCTGGCTTTCCTTGCGGTATTTCCCGTCGTCGCCCCTTCGGGAAACGGTACGCGGCTGATCGTGGTTTGTCCAATACAGGCTGTTCCATGCCTTTTTGTGCATCGCGGTCTGCCATTTACTGAATACCGCTTTTAGCTCCGGCAGAGGGACGTCCCGGTACGCCCAGCGCTCCCCTGCTACGGTATCCAAATCGTCCTGTTCAAACTGGAACACCATATTCAGCTCCCCACGGCCGTTTCCAGCGTATAGCAGCGCCTGTTCCAGCGGGACGTCCGACATTTCCCCAACGGTCATAATATCATAGCGGGACAGTACCTCGCGGTTCATTTCCTGGAAAAATTCATGAATCCGCGGGCCGTTTTGATAATGCTCCGCCCCGACCCTGCCTGGGCGCGGCTTTCCGTCCGGCAGCCCCGGCACTTTGGAATACAAGTTTGCGACATCCATGCGGAAACCGTCGCACCCCATATCCAGCCAGAATTTCATAATATCATAGACTTCCTTGCGGACGTTTTCGTTTTCCCAATTTAAATCGGGCTGTTTCCTCGTAAACAGATGCAGGTAATACTGCCCGCTTGTTTCATCGTACTCCCATGCCGGCCCGGAAAAATAGGAAATCCAGTTGTTCGGCTCCTTTCCGTCCTTTGCGTCCCTCCAAATATAATAGTCGCGGTACGGGTTGTCTTTGGATTTTTTCGATTCCAAAAACCACGGGTGCTCGTCCGACGTATGGTTTACAACCAAATCCATCATCAGCTTCATGCCCCTTTCATGGATGCCCAAAAGCAGTTCTTTAAAATCCGCCATCGTGCCAAACTCATCCATAATCTCCCGGTAGTCTGAAATATCGTACCCGTTATCGTCATTTGGCGACCGGTAGCAAGGCGACATCCAGATGACGTCAATGCCAAGCTCCTTTAAATAATCCAGCTTCGAAATCACGCCCCGCAAGTCTCCAATGCCGTCCCCGTTGGAATCTAAAAAGCTCCTAGGATAAATCTGGTAGACGACGGCTTCTTTCCACCAGTTTTTTTCAGATGCAGCTGTCGCGTCAGACGCAAAACCCCCGGCTACTGCCTCCTTTATATCCCGAAACTGGCTCAGACGGTACTTTGCCAGGCTGCTGCCTGCGGCATCGCCAATCCCGGCGCTATCCATGCCGGCATTGGCGGCAGCCTCCAGCCCGGCCTGCGCGTCCTCGACAACCAAACAGCGCTCTGGAGATAGGCCCAAAAGGTGGGCCGCTTTGGCAAACACTTCCCCGTCCGGTTTGGATTTTGTAATCTGGTTGCCGTCAGAAACAGCGTCAAAATATCCTTCCAGGCCGATCCTTTCCAGAATCAGGCCCGCGTTGCGGCTCGACGAGCCGATTGCCAGCCGGATGCCCTGCGCGCGCAGCCAGTCCAGCGTTTCTTTTACTTCTGCGCTTAAGTCCGCAGGCGTCATTTTGCGCAGCAGCTTTTGGTAATTGCTGTTTTTTTCCTCAGCGTACGCCTGCTTTTCTTCCGGCGTACATTGCCTGCCGTATTTTTCCAGGATAATTTCCAGGCTCTCCATACGGCTGACGCCCCTAAGCCTATGGTTGATCTGTTCGTCAAAGTAGATGCCGAGCCGGTCAGCCAGCATTTTCCACGCCTGGTAATGGTACTGGTCTGTGTGGCAGATCACGCCGTCTAAGTCAAAAATAATCCCCTCATAATTCATTGCCCATACTCCTTTTCTGTTTGTACGCCAGCCGTTATGGCTGCTTGCCCATATTCCTTTTCTATTTTTGTGCCAGCCGCTATCGTTACTTGCTCGTTTCCGATATATAACGCCACGTCTTTGCCGCCCTGGTTTTCCACCTGCACCTTCTGCTGCCCTGCCGTTACTTTCAGGCGGCAGCCCAGATAGCACAGCGGAAAACACATGCTGCTCCATGCATCCGGCAGTTTTGGTGCGATCCGCAGCAGCCCATTATGTATCCGCACGCCGCCAAAGCCCATAACCGTGCTTTCCCACACGCCGCCAAGCGAAGCGCTGTGGACCCCCGCGTCGGAAGAATGCATCGAGCCGCCCAGGTCGATAACTAGCGCGCGTTCATAAAACTGGTACGCGATATCGTACATCCCAAGGTCATTGGCCACGATCGCATGCGTCGATTTGCTCAAGGAAGAATCGTGGAGCGTTTTATCTTCATAAAACAGAAAGTTTTTCCGCCTGGCCGCCTCATCGAACAGGTTGTCGAACAACAGAAGGAGCATAACGGTATCCGCCTGCTTAGAGACCATATATTGGTTCAGCTGTTCCATATTAATGTCACGGTAGATCGTCATTACTTCCGAGTTGTTTTTATATTTGGACAGGTCCAGCTGCTTTAGCTGCAAAAACTGGTCTGACTGCGGTACGATCCCGTCTTCATTCAGTTTTGGAAGATACAATTTGTCTATACATGTCTGGATTTTTTCCCGGATATGGGCAAGATTCAGTTTCTGATCGAGTCTTTCATACACTGCTGGACGTTTTGCGCGCAGCTCCTCCATTACGGCAAGCGCGAGGCGCATATTATAATCCGCCATATA
>CASUON010000102.1 GCA_949457475.1 uncultured Lachnospiraceae bacterium | reverse complement strand
ATAACCGCCATATCCTTTCAAAACTCCAGTGAGGATTTTTTGCGTCGTTGATTTTCCGGAACCATTCGGCCCTAGAAAGCCAAAAATTTCTCCATCCCCTACAGAAAAATTTAAACCATGTAAAGCCTGCTTATCCTTCCCGTATGAAAAAACCAGGTTTTTCACTTCCATCATTCGTCATCCCCCCTATTTCCCACGCCTGCTGCCTTTCTTTTCCTGCCGGCGTTTATTCTACCATCAGCTACCAATACCACTGGTCTTCGAAAAACATATGCCATTCCTCCTTTTGTTAATGATTTTCAGGTTTTGCCACTGATTAAACCGCGCCTGCCGCATATCGCAACGCTGCTAAATTCCTTATGCGGTTGTGTGTATACAAAATAAATATATGAGGTGAAATTGAAGTGCGGCCTTTGTGAAATTGGTGTGAAATAAGAAAAACGGCTTTCCTGTTGCCTGGAAGGAATTGCCGTTTATAAAGAAACTCTTATTTTACAATTGGAATCGAGAAGAAAAACCTCACGCCATCGGATACATTTTCTGCACCGTATGCGAAATCCTGCATCGATAAAATTTGTGCAACAATGGCAAGGCCTAATCCCGAACCACTGTATTTCGCATTTTTATCACGGTAGAACTTTTCCCATATTTTAGGCAGCTTTTCCGGCGGTATCGAATTGCCCTGATTATAAACGGAAAAATGAAGCAGATTGTCTTGCTCCGTTAATGCTAATCGTAAAATTCCCTTGGTAGATACGTTCTTTTTCGCATTGACAATGATATTGTCCAGCACTTGCTCCATACGCTGTTTGTCCGTAGAAACAAAAACTTTATGCTCCGGGAGCTCGTATTGTAATTCAAAATCGGTTTCCGGCATATCTATCAACAACCGCCCTGCTATCGTTTCTACAAACTCTACAAAATCAAACCGTTCTGGCCTCAATAATACAGCCCCGTTTTCCAATGCGGACAAATCTAACAATGCTTCAATCAGCCTGCCCATTCTTTCTGTTTCAGAAATGATGATTTCAGCATATTTCTGCCTTTTGCGTTCATCGGCCTCGTCTTGTATCCCCTCCGCATAAGCGCGGATCACGCCTATCGGAGTTTTCATTTCATGGGAAAGCCGGTCTGTGAATTCCTTTCTTTCCCCCAGCAGTTTTCTTTCCTGCTGCACATCTTTTTCCAGCCGGATATTTGCTTTTTCCAGTTTTTCAAGCGTATCCTGTAAATTTTCGGACATTTTGTTCAGATTATCTGCAAGCTCGCCGAATTCGTCCTTTGACGTTACCCTGCAAGGCTGGGAAAAGTCTAGCCTTGCCGCCCTGTAAGCCATTTCACAAATCTTGCTGACTGGGCTGGAAATAAACCTCCCCAATAAATAATCTACCATAAGGGTCAGTAAAATAACAAAGATCATCCATAGCAGAAAAGAAACATCATCTTCCAAAGGCAGCCGTGTTGAAATAAGGTATGAGACAATCAAAACGATACCCGCAATCTTTGAAATCATAATTATTTTTTTTCGTACCGTGTGGAGTGAAAATTGTCCTTTCATTTTGGCACCTCAAATTTATACCCGGAACGGATCAGCGTTACAATGGCTTTTCCCTCGCCGCCCAGTTTTTGCCGTAACGTTTTGATATGCGTGTCTACCGTCCGTGTATTCCCCTCAAAGTCATATCCCCAAATACGGTTTAACAGTTGTTCCCGTGAAAAAACCTGTTCCGGATTGGACATAAAAAAATGCAGTAGCTCATATTCTTTATGGGTCAGCGTAATTTCCGTACCGTCCAGGAACACTTTATGCGCGGCAGGGCTTATCGTTATTTTCCCTGCGCAGACGGTATCCGTAGGCGCTGCACAAGTACGGCGCAGCAGGGCGTTTGCCTTTGCGAGCAATATTTTCGGGCTAAACGGTTTTGTCATATAATCATCGGCGCCATATTCATAACCTTTCAATTTATCTTCTTCATCGCTTTTCGCAGTCAGCATAATAATTGGCAGACTGCTCATTTCCCTTGCCATCTTACATACAGAAAAGCCATCCAGGTGCGGCATCATAATATCCAGCACCATCAAATCCATGGGATGATGTTTCATTAACATCAGCGCATCCACACCATCGTCAGCCGTAAAACAGGTATGCCCTCCCCTATGCATATATGCGCGGATAATGCCCTGCATGTTCTTTTCATCTTCTACAATTAAAATATTAGCCATAAACCCATCCTTTTTATCCGTTATGTTTCTGCCTTTTATCCGCTGGCTGCTCTATATCTTTTCGTATCGGCCATAAACGGCCGAACTTTGCCATGCCTGATATGCGTTTTCCCCGCGCAACGGTTGTACCCGTCTTTTTAAAATGCGCCATTTCTTTACCACTTCTGGAGATTGAGTAAACGCGAATGCCTTCGTTCGCCCTTTCTTTCATCTTTGACATATAATTATATGCGGTTAGGCGAATACTTTCAAGTGCGTTCTTTTCGCCATAGTCGGATAATGTTACCGTTCAGCCCAGGACTTTGCATTTACTGCAAAATCCGTATTATAAAGTTGCGGTTGTGGGAATCTAGACCTTTGCCAAAGGCAAACTTTCAATAAGCCAGATTCCGTTACAGTGAAGCCAAAGGTTTCGCCGTAACCTGACATTTCAGAGCAAAAAATAAGGCCAGGAACCTATTTTTAGATTCCTGGCCTACGGTTTTACTATGCTGTCCGTTCTGCTTTCCGTTTTTTCATTTCGTCAAGTGAAAAACCTGCGTATTTCGAAATTTTTTTAAGTGTAAAAATTCCATCTGCCAACATTCTCTTTGTGGAAAAGGTTAGCATCCAACATGCTGCTGTTGTACCTTGCTCTTTTTTCCCGGCCCCTTTGCCAGAACACGGTATCTTCCTCAAATCACTTTGTGAGTAAATCATCATTAAGCAAGCGAAAACTTCTTAACCTCTGTAAATATTACTGATATTTCTGGTCTATCTGTTGCGTGATTGTCAATCTTCCCATCTGCTTTTCCTTCCGTTTTCATATTTCCATACTACATAAACCTTATCCTTAAGGGACTTTACATTTCTACAAGCGAAGAAATTAAAGGCTCGGTAACTTTTAAGGAGCGTCAATGCCCTTAACGGGCTTGCTTCTTTTTTACGTTAGAAAAACTCACAGAATGTGAACAGCGGATAATGATGTGTCAATGCCCTTAACGGGCTTGCTTCTTTTCTAAAATCTGACAGGTGACATTGTAATCGAAGTTGTATTTGGTGTCAATGCCCTCAACGGGCTCTCTTCTTTTCTACACAACTTCTTATAAAGAGAAAAAATGGGTATTGTGTCAATGCCCTCAACGGGCTCTCTTCTTTTCTACGAAAATTGTATGAAGAATATCTTATTTCATGGAAATGTGTCAATGCCCTCAACGGGCTCTCTTCTTTTCTACAAGGTCAATATAGTTTTGAAGAAGCTAAAACTTTAGTGTGTCAATGCCCTCAACGGGCTCTTTTCTTTTCTACGAGGATCATATGATGAAAACATTAAAATCTCTATCCATGTGTCAATGCCCTCAACGGGCTCTTTTCTTTTCTACAGCTGGCATTATCCAAGAAGAAGTTGGTAATTGTAGTGTGTCAATGCCCTCAACGGGCTCTTTTCTTTTCTACTCGTATGAAACTACACAAACAAATCGTAACAATAAAAAGTGTCAATGCCCTCAACGGGCTCTTTTCTTTTCTACGCTTCTAAAATGGAGCAATTAAAACAGGAGCTTGATGCAGTGTCAATGCCCTCAACGGGCTCTTTTCTTTTCTACCCTATACCTCCACACCCCTTTATTTTCAAGCCTTCCAGAACCTAATCCTGCAGGTAATTATCTGACAATTTAAAAACCAGGCATTTAATTCATACAATTTGGTCTTTTTAAAAATTGTACTGGTTTTAATACAATCTCACTTATTAAACTACATTATACCAGCCGCCATTTCATCCTGCAACACTTTTTTATAAAGAAAAACCCTCCCCCCCCATCCATCGTTTTTTCTCTTTCCTTTGCAGCCGCCCACTCCCGCCCCTTTCTTCCCTGGGGCACAAAATCACCTCATTGGGGATCACCCGCCGTCCTTTGTACGCATAGCATATCCGCCGCCCTCGCGACATCCTTCCAATCATAAACTTTTTTACGCCGTACAAGCCAGCTCCGGACAGCTTCGCATCCGCAGCTATCCGGTTCACAACCAAACAATTCCTGCCAGTTTTCACACAGCCAGAAATTCCAAAAACGGAAACGGTAACATTTCCCGCATGGGCTGGCCAGTCCCCATTCCACGGCGTTGGCATCCGTTTCAAACCTACTATTGACTTTCCGACACATGTGTCGTATAATATTTTAAGACACACATGTCGGAAAGTGAGGCTGCTTATGAATAAAAGAGGACAGGAAACAAGGAAACATATAAAGAAATGCGCATGTTCTTTGTTTGCGGAAAAAGGTTTTAAACAAGTGACAATGAAGGATATCTGCGATGTAGCGAAATTAAGCAGAGGCGGGTTGTATTGCCATTACGAAAGCACACGTCAAATCTTTCAGGAAATTATTGACGATATGGCAAGCGAGCAGGATAACGAGATTGATGTAAAGATCGAACAAAATTGTGCGGCAGTAACTATTTTGGATGAAATTTTAAGCAAGTATGAAAATGAAATGCTGGATAACCATTCTTCATTGAGCATAGCAATATATGAGTATTTTAGCATTCGTGATATTGCAAATCAGAGCAATACGCTATATCAACAATATTTAATTTCAGCTAATACATGGAAAAAATTAATACAATATGGGATGGACAGGCATGAATTTCATGAAGTGGATATTGCTGCGGTATTTGATTTAATTGTGTTTTCCTACCAAGGGGTAAGGATGTACAGTAAACTTATGCCTATGGATAAAGAAACGCCTTCCAGAATTATAAAACAAATAAGAAGAATATTAGTGAAAAACGGCGGTAATAGCGATATTGTTTAAATATGCAACATGAATAAATACGTATTATTATCCCTTGCGATTCATGCGATAAGGCGGTGTGAAAGATTTGAAATTAAAAATTATTGGTAGTGGCGGCATGTCAATTATTCCGAGTTCATTTTGTAAATGTAAAATTTGTGAAGAAGCCAGACGAAAAGGCGGCAGGTATGAACGGTTAGGGCCCAGCCTGTATATTGACGATATAAAAATGCTGATTGACACACCCGAAGATATTGCGGTAACCTGCAACAGACAAAGAATATCGGAGGTGAAACACCTTTCTATTTCCCATAGTGACCCAGACCATGTCAGAGGTATTCGAATTGTTGAAAAGATAGGCTGCGACTTTATAAAAGGAACGAGTATGCCTATTGGCTTCTATGCCCTTCCAGAGGTCGTTGAAGATATCAACCATATGAACCGCGACTGCTTTCAATATTATGGCGACGTTCTTCATTGTATTTCTGTGAACGAAACAACGCATATAAAAATAGATAATATTGACATAGACTTAATCAACAATAACCCAAGCCGAAATATCACTTTTTATGTTCTGACAGAGCATGAAAAAAAGGTTATCTATGCCTGTTGTAACCCGAAACCTTTTGCCCATAATAACTTATATTTTGATGCAGATATTTTGATTATAAGCATGGTTTCTGATGATGGGATATTAAATGATGGAACGAAGCTTATGGATACGCCTTTGAAAGATGAAATATTCAGTTTGGATGAGGTGATAGAACTGAAAGATTATTATAGAATCAAGAAGATTATAGTCACACATATTGATGAAATATGGGGAAAATCATATGGATATTACAAAGAGCTTGAAAAAGAACTTGATAATATTTTATTCGCTTATGATGGCATGGAAATCATAGTTTAAGAATAAAAGTTTAGAAAATGGAGGAATGAACGATGTTATATGAAGAAATACGGCTTGTAAAGCCGACTTTGGAATTAAAGGATCAAGCGCTTGCATACCGGCAGGAGCATTTTGATTTTGGAGAACAGGTAATCAATGGGAGTGAATTATTTGATCAAATTGCTTCTTATAAGGAATGGTTTGAGAAAGTCACTGCCAATGCAAGTACAAAGACGGTTGACCCTAATTGGGTTTTAACGGATACATTTTTTGCCGTTAGGGCGTCGGATCATAAGATTGTTGGCATTGCTGATTTGAGGTATCAATTAAATGATTTCCTAAAAGATTTTGGCAATTGCGGATATAGCGTAAGGCCGTCAGAACGAAGAAAAGGGTATGCTACTGAAATATTAAGGCAAATATGCCTAGCTGCGAAAAAACACGGTCTGAAACAGCTGCAGTTGTCAGTTGAAACGGACAACGCTGCTTCCATAAGGGCAATCGAGAAAAACGGTGGAAAATATTTTAGAAGCTTTACTTACGAGAATGAAGAAGCATACGTATATTTGATAAAACTTTGAGAAACCTTTGAGAAACCTTTGAGCAATCTTTGGGAAATCTTTGACGAATCTTTGATGAGGATATATATGCAGCATAGCAATATGCTCGGATGACCGAAAACATAAATACAAGCAAGACGTTTCCATGGAAGGCAGCCGCACAAACGAAACGTGATACAAAACCGCTTCAAAAAAACATTCAATCATATAATAAGACAATGAAGTTTTTCTTTCCCCTTGCAAAATTGAAATCAATATGATATCATATTTATATCAAAAAGAAAGGGGAATATAATTATGAATGAGAAAACACTCGCAATCAAAAAAAACGGCATGGCCGTACTGCTGCTTACAATCGCGGTCTACATCGCCGCAATCGCAGGCGTCGCCTACGGAATTCGCAACGAACAAAATATCGCCATTGGCGTAAGCACATTCATTTTGTGCACAGCCTGGATATTCTTTATGGGGCTGAAGGTACTTGGCCCGCAGGAAGCCCTGGTATTTACCTTGTTTGGAAAATACCACGGTACCTTAAAGGGGCCTGGCTTTTATTTTGTAAACCCATTCTGCACCGCCGTCAACCCGGCCGCCAAAACGCAGTTAAAGCAGAGCGGTGACGTCAGGGGGGCGGGCAGCCAGCTTAAACTTACCGACAGTTCGCAGTCCGCAAAAAAAATTTCCCTGAAAATCATGACGCTGGACAACAACCGCCAAAAGATCAACGACTGCCTTGGCAACCCGGTTGAAATCGGGATCGCGGTTACATGGAAAATCCAGGATACCGCAAAAGCGGTATTCCAGGTAGACAACTATAAAGAATTCCTGTCGCTCCAATGCGACAGCGCCCTGCGCAATATTGTCAGGCTGTACCCATACGATATCGCGCCGAACGTCGACACTACAGGCGATGGCATCGCCGATGACGGCAGCCTGCGCGGTTCGAGCGAAACAGTCGCGCAACGCATCCGCACTGAAATACAGCGGCAGGTGCAAGAGGCCGGGATTGAAATTATAGACGCGCGCATCACCCACCTCGCCTATGCCCCGGAGATCGCAGCCGTTATGCTTCAGCGCCAGCAGGCGTCCGCTATTATCGACGCACGCAAAATGATTGTGGACGGGGCCGTCGGCATGGTAGAAATGGCGCTGGACCACTTGAACAAAAGCCAGCTTGTGACACTGGACGAAGAACGGAAAGCCGCCATGGTGTCCAACCTCCTGGTCGTATTGTGCGGCAACCACGACGCGCAGCCGGTTGTCAATTCCGGCAGCCTGTACTGATTTCATTATGGCAGATAATACAAAAAAACAGATTCCACTACGGCTTTCCAAAAAACTGTACGATGCAATCGCAGCCTGGGCGGAAGACGACTTCCGCTCCGTCAACGGGCAGATCGAGTATCTTTTGTCCGAATGCGTCAGGCAGCGTAAAAAAAACGGGAAATACGTCTCGGACGAACTGGACGTCCCACCCGAACTGGATATCTAATATACAATTCTTAAGGAGGCGACAGCTTTGGCTAACGGGGCGGCAGACACTTTACAAAACAAAGCGCAGTTTACAGATTCGTTTCCCGCTAAGGCGACGGCTCTGGCTAACAAGGCGACAGACACTTTGCAAAACAAGGCGCAATATACAAATACAATCCACGAATTTCTGGCGGAGCGCACCAAACGCCCGGGCGGCTTTGATATGAGGGACGCGCATTACCACCCGTATTATGAATTGTATTACCTGATTACCGGGCGCTGTAGAATTTTCATAACATACAATATCTACTCCCTCTGCGCCGGGGACATTGTGTTTCTGCCGCCTTCCTGCCTGCACCGCGTTACTTATGAGCAGGGGCAGGCGGCGGAACGGTTTACTGTCAGCTTTACACCGGAATTTGTCCGCGCCTTTTGCGAAAACTGCGCGGATGGGGCGCTTGATAACCTCTTCTCCAGGCAGAAGCAGACCCTCCCACCGGCAGAACGCGGCACGGTAGAAAAACTTTTTACCGCAATGATCCGGGAATCGCTGCAACACGACTGCTATACCAAAATTCAACAGAAAAGCCTGCTGTTTCAGCTTCTTACGCTGCTTGGCAGATGCCGCGCCTTCTCGGCAGGGCAGCCGCTGCGCCTGCCCTGCCAGGAAGACGCGGCCATCCAGCAGGCGGCGCAATTTATTTATGAGCACCACCGGGAACCGCTTAGCCTGGAACAGGCGGCAGAAGCCGGGCATTTAAGCCCTACCTATTTTTCCAAACGTTTCCGCCAGATAACCGGCATGCGCTTTAAAGAATACCTGACCCATGTCCGTCTTCAGGACGCGGTGGAACTGCTGCGGACAACCAGCGCGCCAATTACTGAAATTGCGCTGACCTGCGGCTTTTCCGACGGCAACTATTTTGGCGACGCGTTTAAAAAAGCGCTGCATATGTCGCCCAGCCAGTTTCGGAAAAAGCGCACGGATTTTTTTGAAGATTAGAAAAGACAAAAGACACACCCCAAAACACAAAAAATCTGTATTTATTATGGAAAATCCTTATAATTTCCGTATCAATTACTTATATTATACGCTAATATAAGGGCAGTCTTACAGAATTACAGAATCCGAGAAAAGGGGTGTGCCGTTTATGCATACAGAAGCAAAAGCAAATATCTCAAAAAAAGAGGAAAAGTTCCGGGAATTTTCTTTAAACGCGCCGATATGGAAAGTCGTCTTTTATGTCTGTACCCCGCTGGCGCTGTACCAAAGCCTGAACCAATTGTTTAAGATCGTAGATTCCATGATGGCTGCGCACATCAGCCCATCCGCCGTATCCGCGGTCGCCTATCTGTCGCAGATCAACCTGGCGCTGTCTGCGCTTGGCAGCGGACTTGCTATAGGCGCCAGCATTAAGATCAGCGAAGCGTACGGCGCCGGCGATATGCTGCTTGTAAAACGGCGCGTCAGCACGCTTTTTGCGCTTTGCAGCGGCTTGGGTGGCCTGCTCCTTCTGATTCTGATACCAACTGCCGCCCCATTTCTCCGGCTGATGAAAACGCCGGAAGAATTTATCGCGGAGGGGAGCGTTTATTTTATCCTGGACCTGATCGCGCTGGTCATCACTTTTTTCAACAATATTTATATGGCGATCGAACGCGCAAGGGGCAATTCCAGCAGAATTCTTTATCTAAATGTTGGCGTTATCCTGGTAAAGCTCAGCTTAACTGCCTGGTTCGTATATGGCTGCAACGGCGGCATCCATATGATCGCGGCCGCGACCATCCTTTCCCAGGGGCTTTTATTTACCGCCGGCATGGTTGCCCTGAACAGGAAAAACAGCGCATTCGGGTTTTCCCTTTCCGCAATCAGCTGGCAGCCGGAAGTTTTCCGCCCAATGGTCGCCCTTTCCCTTCCGGTAATTGTCGAAAAAGTTGCATTTTCGCTTGGAAAAGTAATCGTCAACTCCATGAGTACGGTGTATGGTTCTCTAACCATAGGCGCGCTCGGCATTTCCAACAATATCGGCGGGATTACTACGACGCCCCAAGACGGTGTACAAGAAGGCGGCGCGGCGATTATCAGCCAAAACCTCGGCGGCGGAAAACCGCAACGCGCTTTATCCGCTTTTTGGTGCATACTGGCTGTCAATATCGGTATCGGCGGAATTTTTATGAGCCTGCTGTTGTTATGCCTTACGCCGATTTCTTATTTCTTCGCTGGAAATGAATTTGAATTTGCCAGGATGATCCGGGAAATCTACCGTTTCGAGGCAATCGGCGCGATCCCGCTAGGCATCAACGCCGCCGTGCAGGGGCTTTTATACGGATTTGGCAAAACAAAGCTGACGCTGTTTATCAATTTCAGCCGCCTGTTTTTGTTCCGCATTCCAATCCTGTGGGCTTTACAGCGCTTTACAGCGCTTGGAAACGAAAGCGTCGGCATCGTCATGGGCGCCAGCAACCTCGCTACGGGCGTCCTCGCGGCTGTTATCGCAATCTTTGAAATCAATAAAATTTGCCGGGAATACCACCTTGCTTTCTGGCCGCTACGCCATGCGCGCAAGGCGGTGTAATTCTCCGGCGGCCTGGACGCCGCCCGGGCGGTTGCCGGCCGTCCCGTTGCGCCCTACATCCCAGCATTCGTTGGCTGCCTTTAAAATTTTAAATGATAAGAGGCGCTAGAGTGTGTTTGAAAAATCATTCCCGCAATCTGCACTCCCCATTTCGCGGAGAATTTAT
>CASUON010000101.1 GCA_949457475.1 uncultured Lachnospiraceae bacterium | reverse complement strand
GGAACATCCGGACGGGCCTGCTGCCTGGTTCCGGCGTCCGGGATACAAAAAAATGAACGGTTTGTTGGATAACCACCTATTATTGTGCTTTTTATAGTATATTTTGCATATTCCCACCCCGTGAAAAGTAATGGTTATTTTGAAAAAATGGGAAAAATAAGAAATGCAAGTTATATAGAAGTTATATGGATGATGCAAGCAAAATAAGCAGTATAGGTTATATGGAAGTTAAAGAAGGAATGAAAAAAAGAAGACATATGGATGATACAGGAGAAAAAAGAAACAGTGGTTATATGGAAGTTAAAGAAGGAATGAAAAAGAGAAGACATATGGATGATACAGGAGAAAAAAGAAATAGTGGTTATATGGTTGCTATAGGAGAAACAGGCAAGGCAGATAATGCGCAGGGGAGAAACGGGACGGAAGAGAAGCAAGAAAGGCCGGCCGGCGTACGGATTAATAAATATCTAAGCGACGCAGGCATATGTTCCAGGCGGGAGGCAGACCGCCAGCTGCAAAATGGAGCGGTTATGATCGGGGGGCGGGTTGCTGTCGTTGGTGACCGCGTGCTACCGGGCGACCAGGTATATTACAGGGGCCGGCAGGTGGACCTAGAATCGGAGCACATCCTTTTGGCTGTGAATAAACCGCGGGGGATTGTCTGTACAACGCAGAAGATGGAAAAAGATAATATTGTAGATTTTTTACATTATCCGAAAAGGATTTACCCCATCGGCAGGCTGGATAAAAATTCGGAAGGGCTGTTGCTGATGACAAACAGGGGGGATTTTGTAAATAAAATCATGCGTTCCGGCAACCATCATGAAAAAGAATACTTGGTGGAGGTCGACCAGGTAGTTACGGACCGGTTTTTGCATAAAATGGCCAACGGCGTACCGATATTGGATACGGTGACGAGAAAATGCAAAATAGAACGGACTGGGAAAAAAAGTTTTCAAATTGTGCTTACGCAGGGGTTGAACAGGCAAATACGCAGAATGTGTGAATATTTTGGCTATCGTGTGGTAAGCTTAAAAAGAGTACGTATTATGAATATACATTTGGGAAACCTTCCGACTGGGCAGTATCGGCATGTAACCGGACAGGAAATGCGGCGGCTGGAGCAAATGCTTGAGGATTCTTCAAATGACACCGTGAGGTTTGAAAACAGCAGTATGGATCAGCAGCTATGGGAGGAAGAAGAATGAAGCCATTGGAAAGATATGAAGAACTGGTAAAGCTGATTAACTACCATAATATGCGTTATTATGACCAGGATAATCCGGAAATTACAGACCGGGAATACGACGGGCTGATGGCGGAATTAAAAAAGCTGGAAGAAGAAAACCCGCAGCTGGTTACCCCGGATTCCCCGACACAGAAAGTAGGCGGCAGCGCAAAGCGCGAAGCAGGCGTCCTTGTGCGCCATAATGTACCGATGCTGAGCCTGCAGGATGTATTCTCCAAAGAAGAAGTATGTGAATTTGTACAAAATATGCAGGAACAGTTTTCAGAGCCGGAGTTTGTCGTAGAATATAAAATAGATGGGCTGTCCATGGTACTGCGTTATGAAGAGGGGGGTTTAAAGCTAGCGGAGACGCGGGGGGACGGCATTACTTACGGCGAGGATGTAACGGCCAATGCAAAAGTAATCAGAGATGTTAAAAAGAAATTAAAGAATCCGGTTTCATATTTGGAAATACGTGGCGAAGTATATATGACAAATGAAGATTTTGAAAAAGTAAACAGCAGGCAGGAACTGGAGGGAAAGAAGCCGTTTGCAAATCCAAGAAATTGCGCCGCTGGTACGCTGCGTCAGCTGGATACGTCAGTCACAAAAGAGCGCGGGCTGTCGATGTTTATTTTTAATGTACAGCAAGTACGCGGCGCAGAATTTGAAACCCATACGCAAGGATACGAGTATTTAAAGAAGCAGGGGATTCCGGTTATTGAAGACTACCGGGTCTGCCGGGATATGGATGAAGTGTGGGAGGCGATTTGTGCGTTTGGTGAAAACCGGGGGAACCTGCCATACGATATTGACGGCGTTGTCGTGAAGCTAAACCGCATCGCGGACCGGGAGCAGATTGGGGCGACGTCCAAAGTCCCAAGATGGGCAGTTGCTTATAAATACCCTCCGGAAGAAAAAATAGCAAAAATTTTGGATATCGAAGTGTCGGTCGGCAGGACGGGCAGGATTACGCCGACCGCGGTATTTGAGCCGGTACGCTTGTGCGGTACGACGGTTTCCAGGGCAACGTTGCATAACCAGGATTTTATCGACCAGTTAGACGTTGGAATTGGGGATTATGTAAAGGTCTATAAATCCGGTGAGATTATCCCAAAAATAAAAGAAGTGCTTAAAGATCGCAGGGAGGCGGGCGTCGTCCGTTACCAGCTTCCGCAAGTATGCCCGGTTTGCGGGACAAAGACTGTGCGGGAAAAAGATACCACCGATATGAAGTGCCCGTCTGTCAGCTGCCCGGCGCAGGTCGAACGGCGGATCATCAATTTTGTCGGCAGGGACGCGATGGACATGAAAGGATTTGGCAACGTCTACATCGAAGAGCTGGTAAGGCGCGGATATATCCGGGATATCGCGGATATTTTTGTATTGAAAGAACACCGTCAAGAGCTGATCGAAGAAGGGATTATCGGAAAAGAAAAAAATACCGACAAGCTGCTGGAAGTAATCGAAAAAGCCAAGCAACGCGACGCCTACCAGCTGCTGACCGGGTTTGGCATCCCAAATGTAGGGAAGGCAGCGGCAAAAGCGGTTATGAAACAGTTCGGGACAATGGAACGGGTAGCGGAAGCTTCGGTGGAAGAATTGACGGAAGTCCCGGATATTGGAGAAGTAAGTGCCGGGTGTATCCGCAGCTTTTTCGCGGACGCGTCAAACCGGGAGATGTTGGGCCGGCTTAAGAAGGAAGGCGTCAATATGGAACGGATCGCGCAGGAGGGTGAAAGCGAGCGGTTCGCGGGCATGACTTTTGTAATTACCGGGACGCTGCCTGGCATGGACAGGAAACAGGCGGCGGAACTGATTGAGAAAAACGGCGGAAAAGTATCCGGGTCAGTTTCTAAAAAGACGACTTATTTATTGGCGGGTGACAATGCTGGGAGCAAATTGAAGAAGGCAAACGAGCTGGGGGTTGCGGTACTTAGTGAAGCGCAGCTGCTAGAAATGGCCAGGGCCATGGAGTAAGCGCCCAAATGGCCGCGGGCGCAAGCGCCGTGAAAAAATGGGAAACGGTCAAGGGATAAGCGCTTTGCAGCTATGCGCCCAAATGGCCGCGGGCGCAAGCGCCGTGAAAAATGGGAAACGGTCAAGGGATAAGCGCTTTGCGGCTATGAGCCCAAAGAGCCGCGGGCGCATAGCCGTGCAAAAAATGGGAAATAGTCAAGGGATAAGCGCCTTATGGCTGTTCCAGAAGCTGCTGCGTTCTTGATAGCGGGCATTTAGCCAGTCGCAGATTTGTGGGATGCTTTCTTCTGTAAATGGAAAAGATGTGGATTCTTTTTGCGTATCCGGCGTCTTTTCAAAGCAAAAAGGGCCTGGAAAAATCCATACCTGGAATACAGCGTCATTGCCTTCACCGGATTTTTCAATATAAAAACGCATGCCTTCAAGGCTTCCGGTATAATGTGTTTTGTTATAGAACGGGATATGGAATAAATCAGAACTTTTTAGCAATAGAAACACCTCCGTACCGGCTTGCTGCTGCCTTTTTCACTGATTATAATGTATTTCGCACCCGTTGGCAACAAGCATATTTTTTTATGCAGATGGTTGTGATTTTGGGATGATTCTGATAGAATAAGAATAATTAAGTTGTTTTTTTGCAGGTAATCATACAAGGAGGGAATTACATGTCAGAAGATAGGAAAGTATACAGTATTAAAGAAGATAAACTGGGAGAGGTAAATATTGCGGACGAGGTTGTAACAATTATTGCCGGGCTGGCAGCGACAGAAGTCGAAGGCGTTGCCTCTATGGCGGGAAATATTACAAACGAGCTTGTCAGCCGCCTGGGCAAGAAGAATCTGGCAAAAGGCGTGAAAGTGGACGTTATAGACAATAGCGTAACGGTCGACGTTGCGTTGAATATTAAGTATGGGTATGCAATCCCGGATATTTCAGCAAAAGTACAGGAAAAAATAAAGACGGCGATCGAGACTATGACAGGTCTGGAAGTGAACGCCGTCAATGTCCGGATCGTTAGCGTGGATATGAAGCAGTAAATATATAATGGAAATATAAGAAAATAAAAATATAAAGAATATAGAAGTATAATAAGAAATACAAAGGAAATATGCCCTCATAGGCAGGGCGGCAATTTTCCCAGCAAGCGCCTGTAAGCCGCGGATGGCGTGACAGGCGCTTGTTTGCGCATATGGGATGTATTGCGGCGTTATGTGTGCGGGCGGAGCTGCAGGTTTGTCCGCATAAGGGCTATTATAAGTGTGTATTACCTGGAAAGGATTTTATGAGCAGGAGAGAAGTAAGGGAACAGATTTTTAAGATGCTGTTCCAGCTGGAATTTTACGGGGAAGAAGAGCTGGAAGAACAGCTGCGTATTTTTATGGACGGGCCGGAAACATCGGACGAATCGGATGATGTATCTGATGGTTTGGAAGAAATGAAAGCGGCCAAAAAAGCGGATGAGCCGGAGCCAGCAAAGGGAAAAACAAAACAGCAGCAGGATTATATATGGCAGAAAGTGAACGAGATACGTCGCCAGCTGAGCGCTATAGACGCGTTGATTAATGAAAAGGCGACTGGATGGAAGACGAACCGTATGGCAAAAGTAGACTTGGCGCTCATCCGCCTAGCAGTGTATGAGATGAAATACGATGTGGATATTCCAACCGGGGTTGCGATTAATGAGGCAGTGGAACTTGCGAAAATATACAGCAGCGATGGAGCTCCATCGTTTATAAACGGGGTGTTGGCGAAATTGGTATGATGAAGCATATATACAGCGTAGGGCAGGTAAATACGTATATTAAAAATATGTTTGCGCAGGATTTCATGCTCCATAGGATTTCTGTGAAAGGCGAGGTATCCAATTGCAAATACCATAGTTCGGGGCATATTTATTTTTCTTTAAAAGACAGTACGGGGACGATCCCGGCGGTCATGTTCGCGGGAAATCGGCCCAAGGGGCTGCAATTTCGGATGCGGGACGGCGACCATGTGGTAGTTGGCGGATCAGTGGAAGTGTATGAGCGGGACGGGCGCTACCAGCTTTATGCAAGGGAGATTACGCTGGATGGCGCAGGCGCGCTGTTTTTGCGGTTTGAAGCGCTGAAAAAAGAGCTGTATGAAATGGGGATGTTCGCGCAGGAATATAAGCAGCCGATTCCCAAATATATTCAAACGCTTGGCATTGTGACAGCGCCAACTGGGGCCGCAATCCAAGATATCCGCAATATAAGCCACCGGCGCAATCCGTATGTACAGCTAGTCCTGTACCCTGCGCTGGTTCAAGGCGACGGTGCGGCGCAAAGTATTGTCAATGGAATCCGCGCATTGGAACAGCTAGGCGTGGACGCTATGATTGTAGGACGCGGAGGCGGGTCGATCGAAGATTTGTGGGCGTTTAATGAAGAGATTGTGGCGCGTGCGATTTTTGAATGCCGGATTCCGGTCATTTCTGCAGTCGGCCATGAGACGGATACAACGATCGCAGATTATGTGGCTGACCTACGGGCGCCAACGCCGTCTGCGGCGGCAGAAATTGCTGTGTATGATTACCGGCAATACCGCGAAGGGCTTTTGATGATGAAATCTACATTAGATATCCGTATGAGGGAGCATATGAATCTGGAGTACCAGAAGCTGGAGCAGTTTAAGACAAAACTCTCTTATCTGAGCCCGCAGATTATAGTAAATAATAAAAAGCAGTACCTAGCGGATTTGGAAGACAAATTGGTACAGCATATGCGCAATCGGCTGCAAATCCACAAGCACGAGGTGCAGCTGCTGGCGCAGAAGCTGGAGGCGGGGTCGCCGCTGAAGAAATTAAGCCAGGGGTTTTCCTATGTGACAGACCAAGCGGGTAATCCGGTAGTTAGCATAGAAAACGTTGCCGCCGGCGACCAGATCACCGTGCATACGGTAGATGGCAAAATAAAAGCGGAAATAACACAAACTAGCCCGTGGGGCAAATGACGGGGGGTTAATAGAATGGAAGCGTTGAAAGAAAAGGAATTGCGGGAACTTCCGCTGGAAGAGCTTCTGGCGCAAGTTAATGACTGCATCAGCCAGCTAGAAAACCCGCAAATTTCATTGGAAGAATCGTTCCGCAATTATGAAGAAGGCATCCGCAAACTGAAAGTCTGCAATGAAAAAGTAACGCAGATCGAAAAAAAGATGCAGGTAATGAACCAGCAGGGCGAATTAGAGGATTTTTTTGCAGGATGAAACGATCGGTTATGAAACGATATCGAAAAACAGGAATGAAAATAAAGATGGAAAGCAAATTCGAAAATGGAGAATCAAATAGAAAATAAATTGAAAAAAAGAATTGAAAAAAAAACTGAAAATAAAAATGTAAATAATAATGAGATAAATAATGAAAAAAATGCAAATGAAAATAATAATGAAAAAAATGCAAATGAAAATAATAATGAAAAAAGTGCAAATGAAAATAGATTAGAAATGAATTCAGATATAAAATCGGAGATAGAACGCAAGGCAAAGCAGATCGAGCAAGTGATCGGAAAATTCCTGCCAAAGGAAGAGCAGTACCAGCGCGTCGTAGTAGAAGCGATGAATTATAGCGTCTGTTCCGGCGGCAAGCGTTTGCGGCCGATGCTCATGATGGAGACATACCGCATGTTTGGCGGCACGGAAACCGTGGTCGAACCTTTTATGGCGGCGATAGAAATGATCCACACGTATTCCCTCATCCATGACGACCTGCCTGCGATGGACAATGATGAATACCGCCGCGGCCGGAAGACGACCCATATTGTGTATGGGGAGGCGATGGGCATACTGGCGGGAGACGCTTTGCTAAATTATGCGTTTGAAACCGCTGCGTCTGCTTTCCGGCCGGATACGAATCTGATGCGTGTGGCAAAAGCATTGCAAATACTCGCGAAGAAAGCGGGGATATATGGGATGATTGGTGGACAGGCTGTGGATGTCCAAAATGAAAACAACCCGGATATTGATGCGCACATGCTGGAATTTATCTACCGTATGAAAACGGGGGCGTTAATAGAAGCGTCTATGATGGCCGGCGGCGTTTTGGCCGGCGCAGACGACCAGCAGACTGCCGTATTAGAGCGTGCGGCAAATCAGATCGGCGTTGCATTCCAGATACAGGACGATATTTTAGACGTTACCGGTACGCTGGAAGAACTTGGAAAGGCAGCCGGTTCGGATGAAAAAAATAAAAAAGTTACGTACGTTTCTTTATTTGGCATGGAAGCGGCAAAGAAACAAGTAGAGGAATTGACGATGGCAGCAATAGCCGGGATAAATTCACTGCCATATAAGAATGAATTCCTGAATAAATTATTGTTATATTTAATTTTGCGCAGGAATTAGCGCCGGGCGCGTGTACCAAAAAGGAGTAAAGATGGTACTGGATAAAATAAACCATACAAATGATATTAAGAAACTGAATAAAGCACAACTGGGGCAGTTGGCAGAGGAAATACGGCAGTTTCTGATCCAGAGCCTGTCGAATACTGGGGGGCATCTGGCGTCCAATCTGGGCGTGGTAGAGCTTACGATTGCGCTGCATCTGGCTTTCCAGCTGCCAAAAGACCAGATTGTATGGGACGTGGGACATCAGTCCTATACGCACAAAATACTGACTGGAAGGAAGGACGGGTTTTCTGCTTTGCGCGAGTATGGCGGGATGAGCGGTTTTCCAAAGACAAAAGAAAGCGACTGCGACTGCTTTAATACTGGGCATAGTTCTACGTCTATTTCAGCCGGGCTTGGGCTGGCTGCAGCAAGGGATTTGGCCGGCGGGCATCATAAAGTTGTCTCTGTAATCGGCGACGGCGCGCTGACGGGCGGGATGGCGTTCGAAGCGATGAACAACGCATCGAAGCTGGATACAAATTTTATTATTGTATTAAATGACAATAATATGTCTATTTCCAGAAATGTAGGCGGAATGTCACAATATTTAGGGAGCATTCGTACAGCAAACGCATATCAGGATTTAAAAAATGGCGTTATGGAGTCATTAAACAGGATTCCGGTCTATGGGGAACGGCTCGTAAGCAGAATCCGCAGGACAAAGAGCGGGATCAAGCAGCTGCTGATTCCAGGGATGCTGTTTGAAGATATGGGGATTTTGTACTTGGGGCCGGTGGACGGGCATGACGTGCAGCGGATGGTTACGATGTTTTTAAAGGCGTCCCGGGTCAACGGCCCGGTGCTGGTGCATGTTATTACGCAAAAAGGGAAAGGCTACGAGCCGGCGGTACGCCATCCAGAGCGTTTCCATGGGACAGAGCCGTTTGAAATCGAGACAGGGCTGGCGAAAAAGAAGAAAAATAAAGCGGGCTATACGGATATTTTTTCTACTGTTATGCGCAAACTGGGAGATCGGGACGAGAAAGTCGTAGCAATTACTGCGGCTATGGAATCCGGGGTCGGGCTAAAGCGGTTCCACAATATGTTTCCCAATCGCTTTTTTGACGTAGGGATTGCGGAAGGGCATGCGGTAACGTTTGCGGCGGGGCTGGCGGCCGGTGGGCAAAAGCCGGTGGTAGCCGTGTATTCTTCTTTTTTGCAGCGCGCGTATGACCAGATACTGCATGACGTCTGCTTGCAGGATTTACCGGTCGTGTTTGCGATAGACCGGGCTGGGATTGTGGGGAGCGATGGGGAGACACACCAAGGTATTTTTGATATTTCCTATTTAATGACCATACCGAATATGACGCTAATGGCCCCGAAAAATAAATGGGAACTTTCAGATATGATTAAATTTGCAGTTGATTATGGGCATCCGATCGCTGTCCGATACCCGCGTGGAGAAGCGTATGACGGACTGCAGGAATTTCGCGCTCCGATGGAAACCGGCAGGGGCGAAGTAATCTATGAAGAAGGGGACGTTGTGCTGCTCGCTTATGGCAGCATGGTAAAAACAGCCGTAGAAGTGCGCTGCCAGCTGCAACAGCTAGGAGTCGGGTGCGCGCTGGTCAATTTGCGTTTTGCAAAACCGCTGGATTATGCGCTGCTTGCGCAGGTGGCTGAGAAATACAAACTAGTTATTACAATGGAAGAGAATGTAAAAATTGGCGGCGTAGGAGAAGCCATTTCTGAATATATGAATGAAATTGGCGCTAAAGTACCTGTCGTGCCTGTTGCGATCGGGGACGAATATGTGCCGCATGGGAACGTAGAATTGTTAAAGCAAAAAGTTGGGCTGGACGCGCAAAATATTGTGCAAAAAGCGCTAGATGTAGTAAGGACAAAAGGATTTGGCCAGATATGAAAGAACGATTGGATATTTTATTAGTGAAAAGAGGGCTGGCTCCTTCCAGGGAAAAAGCAAAGGCAATGATTATGGAAGGCAACGTCTATGTAAATGAGCAAAAAGAGGACAAAGCAGGCGCTATGTTTGACCCTTCTTCGAAGATCGAAGCGCGCAGCAGGATTTTGAAATATGTCAGCCGCGGTGGCCTGAAATTGGAAAAGGCGGTCGAACAGTTCGCATTGGAATTAGATGGAAAAATCTGTATGGATATCGGCGCTTCTACCGGTGGGTTTACCGACTGTATGTTGCAAAACGGCGCGAAAAAGGTATACGCAGTTGACGTTGGGTATGGGCAGTTTGCATGGAAACTTCGCCAGGATGCGCGCGTTGTCTGTATGGAAAAGACAAATATCCGTTACGTAACGCCGCAGGATATCGGCGAAGAGCTGGACTTTGCCTCCGTAGACGTATCTTTTATTTCTCTGGAAAAAGTGCTGCCGGTCGCGTGCGCATTGCTGTCGCCATCGGGTGAAATGGTTTGCTTGATTAAGCCGCAGTTTGAAGCTGGGCGGGAAAAGGTAGGGAAAAAAGGCGTTGTACGCGATAAGAAAGTCCACTTGGAAGTGCTGGAAAAAGTGCTTGCATTTACTGCGCAGGCGGGTTTTTTGCTCTTGCACCTAGATTTTTCTCCAGTCAAAGGGCCGGAGGGGAATATTGAATATCTGATGCATATACAAAAATGTGAAACGGGATTACAGGAGGAGGCAGCAAATTGCGCGGCAGTAGTAGACGCTGCCCATGCTGCGTTGGATGTATGAAAAACTTTGTAATCATTGTCAACGCTCTGAAAGATGAATATCTAAGCGAAACGAAGAAGTTGTGCAGCTATATAGAGACCCGGGGAGGCAAATGCCACTACCTGATTAGTGTAGATGCGCGCGATGGCATCCAGAAAGTACAGGCCGAACGGATACAGCCGGATACGGAATGCATCTTTGTGCTTGGCGGGGATGGGACGTTAATCCGCGCGGCAAGGGATACGGTTGCTTGTGGGATTCCGCTGATCGGCGTAAATATGGGGACGCTGGGCTACTTATGCGAGCTGGAAATTGACAGCGCCTACTCCGCGATCGACGCGATTATGCGGGACGATTATATGCTGGAGGAACGCATGATGCTTTCCGGAAAACTGCAGGAGCCGGCCGATGCAGATTGCCAGTTGTCTTAATATGCATTAAATGATATTGTGAT
>CASUON010000100.1 GCA_949457475.1 uncultured Lachnospiraceae bacterium | reverse complement strand
AGTACCGCCGGGTGGTCTGGCAGTGCAACCATAAATTTGATTGAGGCGAAAAGTGTGGCACTCCCCATCTGGATGAGGAAACCATCAAGGCGCTTTTCGTGAAAGCGGCCAATATCCTGACCACGGAAAAGGATGAGATTGCCGCCAATTTCCACGCCATCAAAGGACGGCTCTTCGATACGGCGGAGTTGGAAACGGAGCAGTCACGGCTTCAGGAAGAGTTGAATGTGGTGGCGGAGCAGATACAGCAGTGCGTAAGTGAGAATGCCCATGTCGCCCTCGACCAGATGGAATACCAAGCGAGGTATGACGGGCTGGCAGAGCGGTTCGACCGGACGAAGGCACGGCTGGATGAGGTCGGCAATGCCATCACTGAGAAGCAGGCGAAAAAGGAACAGATAGAAAGGTTTCTTGCAGAACTGGAGCGGCAGGACGGCATGGCCACGGAATTCGATGAAGAGCAATGGTACAGCCTGGTTGACTTTGTCACAGTTTTTAATAAAGAAGATATCCGTTTTACCTTTAAGGATGGAACGGAGATAAAAGTGTAAAAACCCTGCAGACATGGGAATAACACAGGGTTAGGCTGTAGACAAAAAATGGTGCTGGAGGCAAATCATAGCACCATTCATTGTCTACAGGCTGTATGGGTTATCATATTAAAGTAAGTTATGTTGTCTCAAACTCGGGTATGAATTGAAATCTAGCATTTGATGTGGTATCATAACAGCATATCTCGGTTTGTCCAATCAGACAGACTGGTCATGTGTGAGGTGAGAGACATTGCAGATTAACATTGGAGGCTACGACAAAAATGTATTTTATGAGAGGCTTGGAATCAACTATCTGGAAAAGAAACTTTTGAATACATTTCAAATCGTTCCCTATTTTAGTATAAATGATAAGACACCCAATTTGGACGGGTGGTTGGACTTATGTGATCAGAGTGCGAAAATCTCTCAGAAGGCTGTACCCCAGCATCGGTTTTCTGTGCAGATAAAGACACTCAATCATGATTATCAAAACACAAATAAGCAGAAAAACCAGGAGCAACAGTATAAATACAAATGTGATACTAAAGTCCTAAATACTGTGCTAACAAACACTACCTTGGATCCTGTTCTTTTGTTTCTAGTGGATTGGAAAAATGAGCGAATTTTTTGGAAACATTTATCAATGGAGTTTTGCTTTTCTTCTTTGGATTCCAACGAGAAGAAAACTTTCACTTTGTATTTTTCAGACTGTGACAAGATCGATTTCTCTACCAGTATCTGGTTTGACAAATTGATTCAGATAAGAATGAAACATAAGGCGGAATTGTCTAACGGCATGGCAAATCTTTTTATGGTATCTACTGGTAATCCAGAAGTGATGCAGCAAATTCGTAGGGCATCTGACACTATTAACGGTTTGATGGAGGGATGGCTTCAATTTCTTAGGCAAGAGCTTTTTCCAAATACATGGAAATTTGGTATTGCCTATTTGAAGGGCGAGACTGGAATAATATCAGCAGGGGTATACAGAATAGTGACAGGGGTGAACGATGAATTTTACAAAATTTTTGACGAGGATAACAACCAAATGATTTTTTCCTGTAAAGGGGGCAAAATCAATGTTTCTTCTGCAGTAGAAGATTACCTTAAACGTTGTGTTACACACTTTTTCTCTAATGAGGCTTTTGCAGTACAGCTTGCTTATTTGCCTGATTTAGTTTTGAACGAGATTGTTTTTGAAGAGCTCGATAAAAGATTTTTATCTTTGCAAAACGCTGCCCCGGTTAGAACCTTAAAAAAAGGAGATGAAGTTTATTTTGGACTGCAAGTTGACGAACTGTCTTTAGACGAATACAACGAATTAAAAGAGCAAAATCGCATTACTGCAAAGTCGAATGCATGTGTCCAAGAACTACTACAACGAGGTCATTTGAAATTGATACGGCCTTGGCGTAAAATCCTGGTTGGTACGATAGAAGAACAGCAAACTCACAAAATATCAAAGGAAAATATATTAAATGCGGAACAACTGGATTTGCCTGATGAAATTACAAGTTGGAGTTACACTGTACCAGATGAAGAGAAGGTCAGGTTGGAAAACACCCAATTGTTACTTGAAAACATTCAGAACTTTTACAATGAGAGTTGCCGAAAGCTTGGGAATAATTTTTATCAGGTGATCGGTGGCTGTCAAATGTATGTATTTGACCCTATTAGGGTAGCTGGAAAACAAAAAATGGTGAATTATCATAATTTCATTTTCCCTACAGAGGAAACAGAATATCGAACAATTATGAACAATAAAGAGCCATCCAAGTGTTATCATCGTCTTGCATTAGAACATATTGATTTTTCATGGTATAGGATATGGAGACTTCTATTCCGAAACATGATTTCAGGGCATTTTCCGGGAACTAACATGCCAATTCTGATGGATTTTATTGCGTCTAGATAATTGAATTGTAAGATAACCTTGAAAAGCTATTATGTAAAACTAAAAGTGAATTTAGAAGTATTTTGTTAAATTTAATATCTGTAATCGAGGTATGAATATTTTTGATGAAGTATTGAACATAGAAATAAGTCCCTATGGATGAAAATAATTTCAACCATAGGGATTTTTCCAACTTGAACCCTCCCTCTTGGGGGCAAAATCAAAAAGTATGCCAAAATCAAAAGGTTCAAAGGCAAAATCAAATTGTATCAAAGACACCATTTACATAGACGAAGGAAAATCCGGCACCACAACACGGAAACGGGCGGCTTACAACCGCCTGTTTGCGGATATGGAGACGGATCATTTTGACGTCATTGTCGTAAAATCGCAGGACCGTCTGATGAGGAATACAAAAGAATGGTATTTCTTCCTGGATCGCCTGGTACAAAACCAGAAAAAACTGTATTTTTACCTGGAACGGAAATACTATTCGCCCGATGACGCGCTGATTACCGGGATCAAAGCAATTTTGGCGGAAGAATTCAGCCGCAGCTTAAGCAAAAACATAAATAGCGCCCACCGCAAACGGCAGGAGGCCGGCAGCAGCGTAATCCTTACTTCCCGTACCTGGGGGTATGACAACAGGGGCGGGAAGATCGTCGTCAATGAAAAAGAAGCGGGCATGGTACGGTTTATTTATGAAATGGCCGCGCAAAACTACGGGTCGCGCAAGATTGCGAACATGCTCTGGGAGCTTGGCTATTTAAACCACGAGGGAAATAAGATTGCGGAACAGACCGTCCGCAGGATTGTCAGAAGCCCGCTCTATAAAGGAACCGCTGTAATGAATGTGCTACACAAAAACTTTGAGACGAAAAAAGTGGAGCGAAACAGCAAAGAACAATGGATTTATCACGACCACCTTGTGCCTGCCGTAGTTTCCGAACAGCTGTGGCAGCGGGCAAACCGGCAGATGGATGCAAGGTCGCAGGCGCTTTCGTCAAAAACGCTTCAGAAAAAGACAACCGGATATAAACGGCATGTAAATTTTTTGACCGGCAAAATACAGTGCGGGCTTTGCGGCGGAATTTATTGGCGGTGTACGGCAGTAAGCGGCAAAAAACGAACTATATATTGGAACTGTAGGGAATATGTTCAAAGGGGGAGGAAGACGAAGACGGACAGCGGCCCGGCCCAGTCCATCAAAGGGCAACAAAGCACAGCAGCCGGCTGCGACAATATACATATTAAAGAACAAGACCTGGACGCTGTAATGTACGCGCTCGCGCAGCGCTTTGAAACAAGCGCAGGCACGGATATCCGCGCGGCTGCCGTCGCCGTATTAAAACAGGCTGTAAAGGACGCGTCTGATTATGAGAAACAGGAGCAGGCGCTTGCTGCGCAGGTTCAAAAAATCATCCAGGATAGGGAAGGCTTGCTGGAGCTATTTTTGGATCATAAAATCGAAGAAGGGATTTACCAGTTAAAAGATGCCAGCCTCAAGGAAACGCAGACGGCGCTCGAAGGGCAGTTAAAAGGCCAGCGCGAAGCGCTTATGCGAGGCAACAATATGCGGCGGGAGGCAGCCGCGCGTATGGAAGGGCTGGAAACAGAAGTGGAGCGGATCGTAGGCTATGATATGCGTATAAAAAAGATAAAAGAAAAAGTCAGCCAGATCATTGTGTACCCAGACCATTTGACGATCCGCTTTGAAGCCAAAGAAGCCGGCGACTGGAAAGGCGGGGAGTTTGATTCGGTGGATATTCTTATCACAAAGGTCAGCTGCCGTAAGACGGAATATCATATCTGCCTGTAGTGATGTTTGCCTTTTCTCTGTTTGTGCACGAAACGGAATACCTGGCTCCCGTATATAATAAGATATCCGAGCCCCTGCCTGGCGGCGATAAATTCCCCGATGACTACGCCTACCAGGCACAGGCCGATATTGACTTTCATAATACTGAGCAGGTTTGGGATATTTGCCGGCAGGACGACCTTGTACAACGCGTCGCGCATCGTGCCGTTTAGCGTGTATATGAGCTTGATTTTTTCGGCGTCCACTTCCATAAAGCCGGAATACAGGCTCATGATCGAGCCGAAGACGGCGACCGACATCCCGGTCAGTATGATCGTTTTATAATTCGCGCCCAGCCAGACGATCAAAAGGGGCGCCAGCGCTGACTTCGGCAGGCTGTTTAACATTACCATATAAGGTTCCAGGATGCGTGAAAGCGTACGGCTGCGCCATAACAGTACGGCTATGAATAAGCTTACCGCGATTACAATCAAAAAGCTTACGATTGTTTCAAACAACGTAATGCCGATATGGCCCGGCAGGTTTTGCTGCTCCATCAGCTGCCAGAAGCAACGGACAAGCCTAGACGGGCTGCTGAAGATAAAAGCGTTGATGATGCGGTACTGGGCGCAAAGCTCCCATAGAAGAATAAAGATCACGCATAGGAAGATACGCCAGAAACGGATGTTACGGTTGGCCCGTTTCACAGCCCTTACATATTTTTCCTGCGTGGTAAGTGCCTGTTTCATCTGTATGCATCTCCTTCCATAACATATTGAAATAATCCCTGAATTCATACGTATTTCTGCGTTCCAGGGAAGACAGCCCTTTTGGAAACGAAATTGTGATAATACGCCGGATGTGCCCCGGGCGTGGGCTTAATACAAGGATACGGTCGGCGAGGCTGACCGCTTCCGATAAGTCGTGCGTGACGAGTATCGCGCTTTTTTCCTCTTGGCGTATCATAGAGCCAATGTCATTGGCCGTATTCAGCCTTGTCTGATAATCAAGTGCTGAGAACGGCTCATCCAGCAGTAATAGCTCCGGCTTTAGGACAAGCGTGCGGATAAAAGCCGCGCGTTGGCGCATGCCGCCGGACAGTTCATGGGGCCTTTTGTGCCGGAATTCATACAAGCCGTATTTTTGCAGCAGTTCCATTGCGTATTCCTTTGTCTGTGCATTCAAATTCTTTTGAATTTCCAATCCAAGATAAATATTTTTTTCAATGCTGCGCCATTCTAACAAATGGTCTTTTTGCAGCATATACCCAATGGAGCAGACCGACTTTTGGCTAAGGGGCTCCCCCTGGAAAAATACAGTCCCTTCCTCAGGTACTGCCAGATGGCAGATTAGATTTAATAGCGTTGACTTTCCGCAGCCGCTGGGGCCGACAATTGCTAAAAATTCGCCGGCTGTCAGAAAAAAGTTGATATCGGACAAGGCGGGCGTCTGCGCGTCCATGGAATGGTATGCATAAGATACCTGTTTAAATTCCAGCAGATGGTTCATGGGATTCCTCCATTCATTTTAAAATATTGATAAATTGTCTGATCGTGTGAAAATAGTAATAAGCTGTCTTGATACGTGCGAAAATAGTAATAAGCCGTCTTGGTACGTGCGAAAATAGTAACAAGCCGTCTTGATACGTGTGAAAATAGTAATAGGCGTCCTGATAGGTGTGAAAATAGTAATAAGCGTTTTGAGGCGTGCGAATCGACATAAAACGGTGTGCCTGGACGGTGCGTATGGTGATAAAAACAGTTGTTATGATTACTACGAGAGATATTTATACAGGTGGGCAAAGGTGCGTATAGGGATAAAACGGTTTTCTTATAATATAGTATGAAAATACTATCGGCGCGTTCAAAAAATGGCGCAGAAAATACAAACAGTGTGAAAGTAGTATCAGAGCGTGTTTGAAAAATGGCGCAGGAATAAAGTAAGAAAAAAGTAAAGCAAAAAGCGAACCGCGATGGGAGTTGTTACAATGTCTTATTGAAGGGCAGACAATTCCCCCTTCAATAAGACGTCTTGGAAGTGGAGAACAAAAGTGACAAAACAAGAATTAGAAACATGCATACATGAGTATGGAAAAGAGATTTACTCATTTTGCAGGCACCTTGCCGGCAGTGTGCAGGAGGCGGATGACCTGTACCAAGATACTTTTTTAAAGGCTATAGAGCTACAGGAAAAGATTGATTTTGGGGACAACCCGAAAAGCTACCTGCTGTCTGTGGCGCTTCGTATATGGAAAAACAGGAAACGGAAATTTGCCTGGAGGAAACGGATTGCGGATGTCCGCCCGATCACAGAGGAAACGGGCATGCAAGTATGCGCGCCGGAGGAACTTTCCCCGGAGCGCCAGGTTCTTGGCAGGGAGACGCAGCAGCTAGTCCGGCAGGAAGTCGGCCGGCTGCCCGACAGGCTCCGTGTGATTGTACTTTTATTTTATATGGAAGGGCTGTCTGTGGCGCAGATTTCCGGCGTATTAAACATTGCGCAGGGCACGGTAAAAAGCAGGCTGTATCAGGCAAGGAAGCTTTTGGAAAAGAGATTGGAGGATGTTTTAAATGGATGATAAATTAGATAAAATGTTAAAACATGCCCTTACTCCAACAGACGAACCAGATTTCTGGCTAAATCAAAATATATTGAATCAGGCAAAGGAGCGGGAAGCAATGGAAAAAGGGACAGGAAAGAAAATGAGAAGGATACCGGCAGCGGCCCTTGCAGCGGCGCTGGTAGTAGGATGTGGTTCTGTAACGGCGTTTGCGGCATGGAAATATCTGACGCCGCAGACAGTAGCGGAGGAATTTGGCGAAACCAAGATTGCGGAAGCGTTTACGAACGGGGACGCGGTAATGGTAAACGAAACGCAAAGCTACGGCGGGTACGACGTTACGCTGATGGGGCTGGCTTCCGGGAAGGAGCTGTCCGTATATTCGCATTTTGACGACAACGGCTGCAAGCTGGAGCTTGACAAGACATATTCGGTAGTGGCGATCCGCAAATCCGACCATACGCCGATGCCGGATACGAGCGACGACGCGTATTCCGATTATTCGTTTTTTGTATCGCCGTTAATCGAAGGCTATAATCCGGGATTATACAACGCGTTTACTATGAACGGCGGATATCAGGAATTTTCCGAGCAGGGGGTTATTTACCGGATTGCGGAATGCGACAATGTGGAAATGTTTGCAGACCATAAATTATACTTATGCGTCAGCGAAGGATCGTTTTATGACAACGGAGCGTACCTGTTTGACGAAGCGACCGGGGAAATTAAAAGAAACGAAGACTACAGTGGGCTGAACGCGTTATTTGACCTGCCGATCGACCCGAAAAAGGCGGACCCGGAAACGGCAAAGGCTTATATGGAAAACTTATGGAAAGACGATGAAGAGCAGGAAGATACAGGGAAAAAGGAAGACGCGAAACAAAAAGAAGACGCGACAGACCGCTGGATAGACCGGCTTACGGCGGAAAATATCGACCAGCATGCGACGCGGATTGAAGAAAGCGTCCAGGTGTGCACACCGGATTCGCAAGGCTATATTTCGTATCATTATACAGAAAAGGGAGAGATGGAATTCCAGGGCAAATTATCTGTGAAAGACATTTTTAGCGGGGAACAGAGGTTTATGGTCGTTGGGTGCTCCGGTTCGGAAGACGACTTGGAAGGCCTGCGGATTGAGACGGTTGCGCTCAATGACGACGGCACGGTTACTTACGCGGTTTACGCGCCAAAACAGACGGAATCTATCGACGATATTCGTTTCGTACCAGACGAGGAAAAAAATAAATAGTAGAAAAAGGCGGCCAGGGAGGCTGCCTTTTTTCGTTGCCTGAAAATGGAAAAAATTTTTTTACGGCAGCGGGACCATTTCCGTATCCCATGCATCTAATCTATGAAAACACGTTAGCCGGCCGGCGGTAAAACGATTCTTATTTTGATGTTCACTCAAATTTATAATAGAAAATAGAAAGGGAAATATGGACAATATAAAAAAAGGGCATACGGAAAAAGGACTATATGGAAATATGGAAAAAGGACTAGTATGAAAAGAGGGCAATATGAAAAAAGAACAATTAGCGGAGCTGGTCATTCGGTCTGAAGATACGCTATACCACATAGCAAAAACGATCCTGTATAGCGATGCGGACTGTGCGGACGCAATTCAAGAAGCCATTGTCAAAGCGTTTACAAATTTACACACCTTGCGGCAGGATTCTTATGCGAAGACCTGGCTGGTCCGGATTCTAATCAATGAGTGTTATGCGGTTATGCGCAGGGAAAAACGCCTGCTGTCTTTGGAAAATTATATGGAAAAAGCAAATGGCGGGCAGCGGGGGCAGCAGGCGGACTACACAGACTTATATGAAGCGCTTAGCCAGCTGCCGAAAGAGAGCCGGGTCTGCGTTACGCTCTATTACCTGGAAGGGTACAATGTAAAAGAAACTGCAGAGATCATGGGCATTTCAGAAAGCGCGGTAAAAAACAGACTGGCACGGGCACGGGCAAAACTGCGCAGCGAATTGGAACAGGCGGTTACGTAGTTAAGTATCTGCACGGGCCTGGAACAGGCGGCCGCGTAGCCAAGCATTTGCACGAACCCAGAACAGGCGGTCGCGTAGCGATGGAAAATGCGCCAGGTGGCATTGGGTGGGAAAAGTTCCCGATATATACAGGAAATGGAAAAGCGCTAGAAGAAGGCTTCGATATATACAGGAAATGGAAAAGCGCTAGAAGAAGGCTTCGATATATGCAGGCAATAAAAAGAAATGGAAGACAACAACGGGAGGCAGGATCATATGAAATTTGAAGACTTAAGATATGATTTTCCGGCGATGCCGGATGAAATACGACAAAGGATCGAACAGGAAGTAGCAAGGCAGATACATGCGAAGGAGGGTATTGGAATGCGCGTACAGGATATGAAAACAGAAAATCAGACAGCAAATCATTCACAAAGACAAAAAACGAAACAGGCGTTTTATCCAAAAAAGATGCTGCATCCTACAAAATGGAAGATGACTGGCAATGCGCTAGTGGCGTCTGCCGCCGCGGTACTGATCTTTGGAACAACCGTATTTGCAGGGGTTAGCATTTACCGGATGCATGGGGAACCAGTCGGGGATTATGGAGTAAACGTAAAGATTGAAGATAATAGCCAGGCGGGCGGCAGCCGTACCGGGCAGGCGAATTCAGAAACAAGGGCGGAAAACCTAACGGATGCCGCGTCGCATATGAAGTTAGAAATGGGCTACCTGCCAGACGGCATGGTGCGTACGGAAAAAGGGAAATATAGTTTTAAAAACGCCCTGTATAAAGGCGGCATAGCGGTTGTCGCCTACCGGATGGATACTGGGGACAGCCAGTTTGAGATGCTGCACCAAGATGTCGTAGCCAGCGAAGATATTAAGGTAAACGGCAATGATGGCGTGTATCTGAAATACCAGACCGTATATGACAAGGAGATTTCTTTTAACCAGCGTATTTATGTTGCATATACCGATCTGCATTATGTACTGGAAATGTATGCAGCGTCCGATGTGTCCAAAGAAGAGGCACTGAAAATCGCAGACGGGATAAAACTTGTTCCGACCAATGATGAAAAGGATTCCAATTTGGTGGACGCCATGGACTGGAGCAGCTATCTGGCAAGCCTGGAAGAAAGGGGCGAAGACAAAAAAGATTTAAAGGGAGCAGAAGGGGAAACCGATGCGTCGGTGCGGGTCATTGCAATAGATGAGCTGAAGACCCATGCAGTCGGGGAGCGTTTTGCGCTATATCAAGGCGATGAAAAAGAAGGGCAGGATTTGATGGTAAAAGTCAAGGACGTACAGGTGGCGGACGGCATCGACATGCTGCAGGAGCAGTGGGTCAGCGACGAGCTGAAACAGGAGGTCGATGCAAACGGCAAGCTGTGCCCGGCGCTGATCCAGTACGTAAAGGTCGCAGGCCGCAACGCCGACGGAGAGGCCATAGAAGACGTCAATGCTTTAAGCCAAGTCATAAAGACGCGCGAAGTGCCGCAGAAACTGGTTTATGTGACCCTGGAGTATACAAACGCCGGGGATAAGGATTTATCAGAAGTACTGTTTTTCGGGGATTTGATGCGGCTGGTTGAAAAAGATGGGAAAATTAAGACGATGTCAGAACTGGACGGCTATGAGGAAAGTGCCGAAGGAGATGCGTGGACAGATGTGATGAACAGGGGCATGTCCCGGTTTTTTGAAATGCAGTATTATGACGTGCATGGAGGCGAAGGGAAGAATTATATACCGTCGCTGAAGGCCGGCGAAACTGCCGTTGTGCATATGGCATGGGTTGTGACGGAAGAAGAGCTTGGAAGGATATACTTTAGCCCGGATACGTTTGGAGGGGCAAGCGAATTTACGCCGTCAAACCTTGCGACTGGGTTTGTAGACCTGCGGAGCAAGTAAAATAATGCAAGTATTTTGCATAAACGGGGAAAGTCGATGTTCTGCGACCGGGTGCGAAGTCCAGCGAAGTAGGAGGCGTGTTG
>CASUON010000099.1 GCA_949457475.1 uncultured Lachnospiraceae bacterium | reverse complement strand
AACCTTGTCTGTGTTACGCCTGTTTGAAGCATAGGCAATCTCGCTGCACGGAACACACTGTACGATCTCCCCTTCCAGCCCTACGATAAAATGGCTGCTCGCTTTTGTAATATGGGAATCTTTCAGCCCTTCAAAATAACTGCGGTTGGCAATCGCGGACGTCCCGGGGTTCGCCGTATAATGGATGACAACCCCGCGCACCTTCTCCAACGCCAGCCCAGGCCTGGAATATTCATTAACCGTCAACAGCTCTACATCCAAAACCGGCCTCGGGATTTTCCCTTCGTCTGTACCCCGCGCCGCCTGTTTTTGGTTTTGCCCATCCTGATACCGCTGGTACAGGCCGTGTACCGCGGCCCCCGCAACCCATACAAAGGCTGCGAACGCCAACAGCCGAAGGACCATCTGGCGCTTTCTGGCAGCTTTACTGGTTCTTTTCCTGCCCGTACTTTTCTTCCGGGCTTCTGTTTGGGCGTCCTTGCGAACTTCTTTGCGAATTTCATTTTTTGGATGATTCATAATTTTTGAAACAATTCTTTATGTTAATTATCTAACCTTATTTGCTTTTGCCATATATCCATATAATATATTATAGTTTTTTACAACTATTTAGACAATATATCGTACGCACTTATAAATTCCTTTGCTGCAGCAATGGTCGCGTCTATCTGCTCCCGCGTATGCGCCGCTGATAAAAACATTGCTTCAAACTGGGACGGCGCGAGATAAATCCCATGGGCAAGCATATGGTTGCAGTATGCCGCGTACATGCCTGTATCCGACGCCTTCGCGCTGTCATAATCTACAACTTCCCCTTCGGTAAAAAAGACGCAGCCCAAAGAACCAATATAATTGACCGTAACAGGCGCCCCCGCCTCCTTTAGCATCCGCTGCATCCGGCCGAAAAAGTACGCGCCCTGCGCATCCAGCTGCTCATAAATTTGCGGGTTTTGCTTTAAAAGCATAAGCTGCGTATATCCAGCCGCCATCGCTACCGGATTGCCGCTTAACGTGCCTGCCTGGTAGACCGGCCCTGACGGCGCCACCAGCTCCATAATGTCACGCCGGCCGCCATAAGCGCCAACCGGCATGCCGGCGCCAATAATTTTACCAAATACCGTGATATCCGGCGTCACCTGGAATACACCCTGCGCACCCCGCAGTCCCAGCCGGAACCCAGTAATGACTTCATCAAAGATCAATAAGGAGCCGTAAGCGCTGCATAATTCGCGCAGCCCTTCCAAAAACCCGGGCTTTGGCAGGACAACGCCCATATTCGCCGCGACCGGCTCTACGATGACCGCCGCAATCTGCCCACCCATGCGCGCAAACAGTTCCCGCACCTGTTCTAAACCATTATACGGCGCAAGCAGCGTATCTTTTGCATAACTGGACGGAACGCCCGCGCTGTCAGCAATGTTCTGCGTCATGGCGCCCGAGCCTGCTTTTACCAGCAGCCCATCCGAATGCCCATGGTAGCAGCCGACAAATTTCACAACCTTGTCGCGCCCGGTGAACCCGCGTGCTGTACGTATCGCGCTCATTGCCGCTTCTGTCCCGGAATTCACCATACGCACCATTTCTACCGAAGGCACCATTTCGCAGACTAGCTGCGCCATTTCCACTTCTATTTTGGTCGCGGCGCCGTAGCTGAGCCCCTTTTCACATGCCTTTTGCACCTGTTCCCTGATGTATGGATGATTATGCCCCAAAAGCATCGGCCCCCACGAGCCAACGTAATCAATATACCGATTGCCGTCTTCGTCCCACAAATACGCGCCGTCCGCTTTCGCAATAAACCGCGGCTGGCCGCCCACTGCCGCAAAGGAACGTACTGGTGAATTTACTCCGCCAGGTATATAGTTTCTAGCTTTTTCATATAACTGCTCCGATTGTGTCATTTAACCAATGATTCCTTCTTTCATAAAATATGCCAGCTCTTTTGCAAAATAAGATATGTAAACATCGGCCCCGCTGCGGTATGCGCAGACAGCCATTTCGCAGATGGTCTTTTCTTCGTCCAAATACCCGGCGGCAGCGGCAGCTTTTACCATCGCGTATTCCCCGCTAACGCTGTATGCGGCGACAGGGATGCGCACCAGTTCCTTCGCCTCCCGGATCAAGTCCCCGTACGCCATGGCAGGTTTTACCATAACGATATCCGCGCCTTCTTCTACATCCAGCGCAATCTCTTTTAGCGCTTCCCTGCGGTTGTGGTAATCCATCTGGTACGTTTTGCGGTCGCCGAACGCCGGGGCGGAATCCGCCGCTTCGCGAAACGGCCCGTAAAAAGCCGAGGCAAACTTCGCCGCATACGCCATTACCGGCGTATTGGAAAAGCCATGCCCATCCAGGCTGCTGCGTATCGCCCGGATACGCCCGTCCATCATGTCCGACGGCGCGATCATATCCGCGCCCGCCTGCGCCTGGGAAACCGCAATCCGCGCCAGGTATTCCAGCGTCTGGTCGTTGTCCACTTCCTGCCCTTGCAAAATCCCACAGTGGCCATGGGACGTATATTCGCACATGCACAGATCCGCAATCAAATACAAATGCGGAAACTCCCGCTTTGCCACGCGAAGCGCCCGCTGTACAATCCCGTCCGGCGCATAGGCGCCGCTGCCCGCCGCGTCCTTATGCGCCGGAATGCCAAAAAACAGCACGGCGTTTACGCCTGCTTTTGCAAGCTCTTCTAATTTTTCACCCATACGGTCAATGCTAAAACGGTATTGGCCGGGCATGGATGAAATTTCCTCTTTTTTATTTTCCCCTTCCACTACGAACAGAGGATAGACAAGCGATGAAGCGTCCATACGCGTCTCGCGCACCATTTTCCGAAGCGCCGGGCTGCTGCGCAGCCGTCTCGGCCTGACTGGCATATCCATAACTGTGTCCGCCTTTCCATCATTTATCATCTATATTTTAATCGTTTATCATCTATATTTTAATCATTTTTTATCATCTATATTTTAATCGTTTATCATCTATATTTTAATCATTTATCGTCTTTACCATCATCTATGTTTTCATCATTTTTCATCATTTATCGTCATCTATATTTTTTAACATGTCCTGTAGTTTTTCACGCAGCATAGCGCTGATTTTTGCCGTTTTCTTGTGATCCCCATCCGTGCGGTTGATACCCATTACCAGATGCCCCTGCTCCACCAGCGCCGGAAAATAATAATCGCACTGCGTGCGGTCTGCAGCGTTATTGACAGGCACCGCCGCACTGCGGCACTCTTCTACGATCGCGTCGTTTACCAGCGCATGGTCGGTTGCCGCCACTACATAATCCGCTCGCGCAGCCGCAATTTCACCCGCACGGTACGGACGCCGTATGATTTGGAGCCGCCCGGGATACTGCCCCGACAGTTGGCGAAACTGCGCGTGAACCCGGGGCGCAACGACAACAGCCTGCGCGCCGAAGCGCAGCAAGACGCCAACCCGCCGCGCCGCGACCTGCCCAGCGCCAAATACCAAAAACTTTTTACGCTCCAAATTAAGGAACATTGGAAAATACCCGGGGCCTGCCTGCCCCTCTATCCGGCCGTCTGACTTTGCCATTCTTTTAATACTCCAAGCAGTTTTTCATTTTCCGCGCGGCTGCGTACGGCAACCCGGTAATAGCCTTCGTGCAGCCCTTCCAAATTGCTGCAGTCCCGCAGCATAATGCCGTGCAGGATGCTAAACACATGAAGCCTTGGGCGGCTCGCAAAGAAAATAATATTTGCCTCCCCTTTTACTTTATCCATCCCCAGCTGTTTTAATTCCTCTACCAGCCAGGTACGCTCTTTTTTCATTTCCTGTACGGTCTGCTCCACAAACGTGCGCTCCCCGGTACATGCGATCCCCGCGCGTTTAGCGACCATAGATACATTTGCTTTCGCCCCGCGCATATCCCGGATGAGCTGTTCATCCGCGCATATCCCATAGCTTAAGCGGATGCCCGGCAGTGCAAAAACTTTTGTGAAATCTTTAATAATAAACAGCGAACGGCTCATCTGGCCCGAACGCATCGTATATGTATCCGCATCTTCTACTAAATCCAGCAGGCTTTCATCTAACACCAAAAGGGCATGTACCGCCTCACACCGGCGCAGGACGGTTTCCAGAAACGACTTGTCATACAGCACCGCCGTAGGGTTATTGGGATTACATAAAAACACGAGGTCCATATCGTCCGTCATCTGCTTGCAAAATGCGTCCGCGCAAATGCGGAATCCGTTGGATTCTTGTGCATAATAGTACTCGACCGTACACTTTGCCATCGACAGCCCGCGCAGGTATTCTTCCAGCCCCGGCGCAGGTATCAGCGCTTTTTGCGGCTTAAGCACCTGCATCAGCGTACTGGCTACTTCGGAAGGCCCGCTGGCGCAATATACCTCATCCGCCTCCACGCCTTCCCATTTTGCCACATGGTCTTCCAGACCCGCCTGCTGCGGCTGCCCTGCCTGCATAGGCGCCACCAGTCCGCTCCTAGCCGCCTGCATAACCGAATCAGGAAGGTCCAAAAAATTGATATTTGCAGAAAAATCAATACAAGTACTCTGAAAAAACCCATTCTGTCCCAGCTGGTTCATCCGATGCTCCTTTCTGCGCAAACCATACGATACATTTCCTGGCTATTATCATACCATATTACATACCACTATGACAAGAATACACAAAATTTTATTCAAACGTGTATGCGCGTCCAGTCCAGCCCATTACTTTCCATTGACCCAAGACTGAGCTATAGTATGCTTTCCCACGGCCCTTAATCGTGCCGCTGCTGCGTATTTTCAAACCGTTCGCAAAAACGGGCGGCAAATGAAGGCTCTTCCCCAGCACTGTATAAATGCGCAACATCTCCAAAGCTTCCCATCCGAAATTGCGCAATCCCTTTTCGACGCTCTTCCGTTACCAACGCTGTGATTGATGCTGGGGCGGCGCAAGCGCCATGCCATAACACCATTGGGGAAACATGCAGCAAATGGCTCAACAATACGCACTCCAGCCCGAAATGGCAAAAAAACACAACCGTATCCTCATTGCCCAAAACCACTTCATAATAATTGTCTTTGCGCGCATACCCATGGCGCGCAAGTACTTCATCAAAAGAATTTACAACCCAGTCGTATTCTTTTTGCACTTCCCCCGCCTGCATACTGGCATTCAAAGCCCAGCGGTCTTTATCAAAAAATTCCGGGACGCGCGTCCAGTCCTGCGGCAGCCAGTCCCATGCAATCGCCTCCTGCGCCTGCCCGGGGCGATGGATGCGTGGCGCAAACTCCCGCAGCCACTCGCATTCTTCCGCCTCCTGCCCCAGTTGTTCCAGTGCGGGCGCCGCGGTATCTTTCGCCCGCCCCAACGGCGACACATAACATTTACAAATATCCATCTTTGCCAGCCGGCCGCCAAGCAGCCGCGCCTCTTTAAATCCCTGGGCGGTCAGGGAATCCTTTTCGTAATCCGGGTCCGCGTGCCTAATGATCAATAATTTCATACTTTTTCCTTTGCTATTTCTTATTTTTCGTATGTCACTTAACTTTTTCTTCTGTTTCCTTGCTTTTTCTTTTGTTTTTTCGCTTTTTCTTTTGTTTCCTTGCTTTTTCTTCTGTTTCTTGTTTTTTCTTTTGGTTCCTTGCTTTTTCTTCTGTTCTTTGCTTTTTCTTCTGTTCTATTCTTTTTCTTCTATTTCTTTGCTTTATCACTTATTTTTTTATGTTACATAAATCGCATCCGCTGGATATACAATTCCTGGAAATACGCATCTTGCGCCAGTACGACCTCCCTGTTTTTTTCCGGCAGCTTTTTCAGCTGCGCGGCGCAGCCGTCCTGCACCAGATAATCCACTGCCCCTTTTAGACTTGTATTTCCGCAGGCGGCAACTTGCCCTTTCCACTCCTTCGGCAGCAGCCCGACCGTAGCGGCTGTCTCTTTGGACAGATAATACCCGAACCCGCCGGCAAGGCATACGCGCCCGATCGGCAAATGCTGCAACCCAGTTTCTTCCCGGAAACGCCGCACGAGCGCCTCTACCCCGGCGCAGATCGCGGCTTTTGCCACCTGGATATTACGGATATCCGCCTGCGTCAGCCGAATTATACCGCCGTCTTCCGATTCTGCCAGTACCATACCTGTTTCAAACAGCCCCGGGGCCAGCAGGCCTTCCGCATCCAGCAAGCCTTCTTTCAACAACGCCGCCACTGCGGCAAGCGCCCCCGTCCCGCAGATTCCCTGCGGCTTTTTCTGTGCGATCGTCTGGATACGGACCCTATGGTACAAATATGAGACATCAAAAATCGCCCCCGGCAGCCCCGGCATACCGCAGCTTAAACCCCCGCCTTCAAAGACAGGCCCAGCCGCGGTGGATGCGGTAAAAAACACCGTACCGTTGCCAGCTGCCATTTCCCCGTTCGTACCAAGGTCTAAAAAAACAGCGATCTCATCTTCCGGCGTCTGCCAAAAGCCGCTGCTGTAAATGCCGGCCGCAATGTCCGCCCCGACGAACGCGGACAGCCCGGGCAGCAAATACACCAAGCACTCCCTTTCGATGCACGCGTCTCCAGGCACTGGCCCGGTTGGTGACTGGCCCGGTTCAAACACCACCTGCGTTCCATCCCGCATATTTCCAGGCACTGGCCCGGTTGCCGGCTGGCCAAACACTTCTTCGTACGTTAGGCATTCGCAATCCAGGCAAACCGGCGTAAACGGCGCGCGCCCAAGCGTTTCGCAGGAATAGCCCCGCAGCAGGTGCAGCATAGTCGTATTCCCCGCGATGGCAATGCGGCTGACGCGCGCGATTGTCCCATTTGCCAACTTCGCGCCGGGCGCGGCCAGCAGCTTTTGGAACAGCTGTTTTAAATCCGCGCAGATACAGGCGCGCAGCTCTTCTTGTTTTCCTTCTATCGACGCCTGGATGCGCGAAGCGACGTCCGCGCCGTAAATACGTTGCGTATTCATCGCCGTCGCCTGGCTGAGCACAATTCCATGTCTGTCAATCAGCGCTGCCGCAAGCGTCGTCGTACCAAGGTCTACCGCAAGCGCATACGCGCCGCCTTCTGGAGTGGCTATCGCCGCCCCGGACAAAGGCTCGCCACCTTTTAGCGCTGCTACAGCCGCCCCGGACAAAGGCTCGCCACCTTTTAGCGCTGCTACAGCCGCCCCGGACAAAGGCTCGCCACCTTCTGGCACTGCTACAGCTGTCTCGGACAAAGGCTCGCCTTCACCATGCGACGTATAAGACTGCGCATACAAACCCAAAGAAGGCGCCGCCACCTGCCTGCTGCCTTCCTGCGGGATGCGCACAGTCAAATCCTGCGCAACAACCGCCCGGCAGGCCAGCCGGTACCCGGCATCGACCTCTTCCGGCGACAGATGCGCCATATCCGCCTCCGTTGCCGGCATTTCCCCTTGCAAAATCTGCACCCGGCATTTCCCGCAGGTTCCATTGCCGCCGCAAGGCGCCGTTATCCCGGCAGGCCCGTGCAGGGGCGTTTTGAGCTCCCCTGCGGCAAACTCCCGCGCCATTTGCTGGCGGAACACATCAAGCAGGCAAACGCCGCTTTCTTTTACTTGTGATATTTTTCTTTCATTTCCGATCTGCCAGGTCACCTGGCAGGATTGTCCGGCATGCTTCATTTTGTCAGTTTCCACCCTGCTATTTATTTAAAATCTGCTTTAGGGCACGCACGCACCCATTCCGTCTATTTTCAGCCTGTTTCAGAAGCGTTTCGAACATTCATTTTAAACTATTTTTGCGAAACTCCGGCATTCGTACCGGGAAGCGCCACATGCCCGGGGCGAACAATACGAGTACCGGGAACAGTTCCAGGCGCCCGATCAGCATATCGCACATCAGCACAATTTTGGAAAATACGCTGAACCCGCCAAAATTGCCCGAAGGACCTACCAATCCAAGCCCGGGGCCGATATTGTTCATCGTCGCCAGCACCGCCGTAAAATTGGTCGTCATATCAAAATTATCAATGCTGATTAGCAGCACCGATGCCAGCAGGATTAAAATATAGGCTGTCATATAGCACAGCGCGGTCTTTACAATGTTGTCTGGCACGCGCCTGCCGTTCATATGCACTTTCTGCACGCTTCTTGGATGAACCATAGAAAGCATTTCATTTCTGACCGAACGGGCGACAATCATCAACCGGGATACTTTAAATCCACCCCCCGTGCTGCCCGCGCACGCCCCCATAAACATCAATAGCACCAGGATCGTTTTCGAAAATTCCGGCCATAAATTAAAATCCACCGTCGCAAACCCGGTACTGCTGACTAACGTCGCTACTTGGAACATCGCGGCATGGAACGCTTCGAAAATATTGTGGAAACCGTCCCGGATATTGACCGCAATTGCCGCCGCGGACGCAAAGACAACAAGCAAAAACCACTTGACTTCTGAATTTTGGAAAAACGCTTCTTTGGGCTTATGCGCTAAAATCAGGTAGTACGTATTAAAATTAATCGCACAGACAAGCATAAAAATAATAATGACGATCTGCACACCCAAGTTATAAGACGCAATACTTGAATCCAACAGCGCAAACCCACCGGTACCGACTGTAGAAAATGTCAGCGTCGCCGCTTCGTATAAAGACAGCCCAAACACCATCAGCAATAATATCTGCAATACCGTAATAAAAATATAAATTTTGTATAAAATAAGCGCCGTCTGCCTTACTTTCGGCACCAGTTTCCCGACAGACGGCCCCGGGCTTTCCGCGCGCATCAAGTGCATATTGCTGCTTCCGGACAGCGGCAGCACCGCCATCAAAAACACAAGCACACCCATGCCCCCGCTCCAGTGGGTAAAGCAGCGCCAGAACGCGGTCGCCCGCGACAGCTCTTCCACAGTAGGCAGCACGCCGGCCCCAGTCGTTGTAAACCCAGATATCGTATCAAACAGCGCGTCCACATACATTGTATATTCCCCAGTCAGATACATCGGTACTGCGCCCATCAGACTTAGGATGATCCAGCTGAATGTAACCGCCACGAACCCTTCTTTGGAATAAAACACCTTGCTTTTTGGCTTGCGTATACGCGCCAGCAGCCCGCACGCAAAGCATGCGCCGGCAGCTGCCAAATAATAAATCCCCACCTGTTCCCGGTAGATTGCCGCAACGATTGCCGGAGCAAGTAGGAAAACCCCTTCACAGCACAATACGCTGCCCAATATATAGCGGATCACCGAAAAATTCATCGTCCGTTTCCTCCTAATTCACCACGTCCCTAATATCATGCAGCCCGGTACGCGTCGTAATCAAGATGACTGCATCGCCGACTTGGATCACCGACTGCCCTTTTGCGATCGAGGTCTTCCCTTTGTGGGTAATACAGCCAATGATTACATTTTTTTTCAATTTCAGTTCCGCCAGCGGAATGCCTACTACCGGTGAATTCTCCTTAATTAAAAACTCCAGCGCCTCTACCCGGTCGTCGTTTAGCCGGTACAGCGTCTCAATGTTGCTGCCAATCGAATTTTTCATCGCGCGCACATACTGGATAATATTTACCGCAGTCAGATATTTGGGATAAATGATGCTCCCAAGGTCCAGGTTTTCAATAATATCGTCATAATCAATCCTGTGCACCTTGGTAATCAGCTTGGATTTTGACAGGCTTTTCGCAAACAGCGTCAGCATAATATTTTCTTCGTCAAAATTTGTATTTGCCACAAATGCTTCCGTCTCCAGCAGCCCTTCTTCCAACAACACGTTTTTATCCGTCGCGTCTCCGCAGATTACCATCGCTTTTGGCAGCATCTCCGTAAGCAGCTCGCAACGGCTCTCATCGCGTTCGATAATTTTGACTTTTACCCCCATTTCCAGAAGCTGCTTGGCTAAATAAATAGTCGTCTTGCCGCCGCCTATAATCATCGCGTCCCGGGTCGCCGCCGTCTGTTTTCCGAGCTTCTTAAAAAATTCCAATGTCTTTGCCTGGGTCCCCAGGATCGTAATCTGGTCTTTCGCTTTCAGTTCAAAATTCCCGTCCGGAATCATAACCTGCGTCCCGCGCTCGACCGACGTAATCAGCACTTCGCAGTTCAGCCTGTTCGGCATATCTTTCAGCTTCATATTGCATAGCGGCCCGTTTTCTTCAATCCTGCATACGACTAGCTCCGCCCGGCTCTTTGCAAACATCTCTACTTTTAACGCAAACGGAAATTTGAGCATAATCGCCATCTCCCTAGCCGCTGTAAGCTGTGGGTTAATAATCAAAGACAGCCCCAGCTCTTCTTTGATAAAAGCGATCTCCTGGCTGTATATCGGATTGCTGACCCGGGCGATCGTATGGCATCCGCCCGCCTTGCGCGCAATCAGACAGCATAGCAGGTTTAGTTCGTCCGATTCGGTTACCGCGATCAAAAGGTCCGCGTCTTCTACGCCAGCCTCGGTCTGCACAGTAAAGCTGGCGCCATTGCCTACGATCCCAAGTACATCGGATGAAACCGACACTGTTTCCACAAGCTGCTGGCGTGTATCCACAACCGTAATATCATGCCCTTCCCTGCTGAGCTGTTCCGCTAGTGCTGCGCCTACGTTTCCGCAGCCAACAATTATAATTTTCATATCCGCCCCGTACTGCCTCCTCTAAATCAGATCAAAATGTTCCAGCGCATGGTAAATCCCGTCTTCATGGAGGGATTTGGTCACATACGTCGCTCTTTGCTTTACAACCTCGCTGCCGTTGCCCATTGCTATGCTGTGCCCCGCAACTTCCATCATCGGCAGGTCATTCACACTGTCGCCGAACGCGTATGTGTCTTCTACCGCAATGCCAAGTTCTTCGCACACTCTTAAA
>CASUON010000098.1 GCA_949457475.1 uncultured Lachnospiraceae bacterium | reverse complement strand
CTGTATAATAAGAAAAAGAAATAAAGCGCATAAGGAATAAAGCGCATAAGAAATAAAGCGCATAAGGAATAAAGCGCATAAGCAATGACAGCAATTGATTAGGGAGTAGTAATATGAACGCATTTATAGAGCCGCTGGAGGCTCTGAAGGAATTTCGAGATATTCGCAGCCGGCTGTATGTAGAGGGGAAAAACGGTATTCTGGAACTGGCGGGCTGCATCGATTCACAAAAGCTCCATATGGTCCACTGTCTGAGCGGCGGGTATAGCCGGTTAATTGTTACCTTTACAGAGCAGCGGGCGAGGGAATTTTGTGACGAATACCGTTTCTTTGATCGAAATGTCCGTTATTTTCCGGCGAAAGACCTGCTGTTCTACCAGTCGGATATTCATGGGAACGAACTGGAAAAGGAACGGATTGAGGTTTTAAAGCTGCTGGCAGGCGGACAGGACAGTACCGTCGTTACGACGTTTGACGCGTTGATGAACCGGATGGCTGCGCCGCAGCGGTTCTTGTCAAAAATTATAACGCTGCAAAGCGGAAGCACTCTAAATATGGAGCAGATACAAAAAGAGCTCGCCATTATGGGGTATGAGAGGAATTACCAGGCGGAGGCGCCTGGGCAGTTCGCGGTACGCGGAGGGATACTGGACGTCTATGTGCTGACGGAAGATAATCCATACCGCATTGAACTGTGGGGGGACGAAATTGATTCGATTCGAAGCTACGACGCCCAAAGCCAGCGTTCCATCGAAAATCTGGATAAGGTGCAGATATATCCAGCGAACGAGTTTCTAGCCGGACAGGAATCTTTGCATGCGGGAATCCAAAGGGTACAAGACGAAGCGGCAAAAGTAACGGCAAAATTGCGCAGTAGCGGGAAAACAGAAGAATCCGCCCGGCTGAAAAAAACGGTAGAAGCGTTTGTGGAAGAGCTGCAAGAGCTGGGCAGCAGTGCGAACCTGGACGCGTATCTGCCCTATTTTGAAGCGCATACCGTCAGCCTGTTAGACTATTGCGACTTGGAACATACGATGATTGCGCTGGACGAGCCGGCCCGGATCGCTGAACAGGGCGCAGCCGTAGAGACGGAATATATTGCAAGTATGCAGCAGCGCCTGGAAAAAGGCTATCTTCTGCCCGGGCAGATGGAGGCGCTGTTTCGCGCAAAAGAAATTTTTGCACGGCTGGAACGGCTGCATACGGTTGCGCTTGCGACCTTGGAGCTAAAAGTGCCGGATTTAAAAGTCGGCCAGGTATTTTCCTTGCAGACGCGTACCGTGAACCCCTATAACAACAGCTTTGAACTGTTAATCAAAGATTTGCAGCAATTTAAGAAAAAAGGTTATAAGGTGATTTTATTATCTGGTTCCCGTACGAGGGCGCAACGCTTGGCGCAGGATTTAACGGACGAAGGGTTAAACGCTTTTTATACGGAAGATTATGACCATACAGTAAAGCCCGGCGAAGTCATGACGCTATACGGCAAAGTAAAGCGCGGCTATGAATATCCAATGCTGAAATTCGTAGTAATTTCAGAAAGCGATATTTTTGGCATGGAAAAACGGAAGAAAAAACGGCACCGCGTCTATGAAGGGGAAAAGATCGCCAGTTTTTCCGACTTGAACATCGGGGATTATGTCGTGCATGAAAACCACGGACTGGGCATTTACCGCGGGATTGAAAAAATTGAGGTAGACAAGACAACAAAAGATTATATTAAGATTGAATATGCAAAAGGGGGCACGCTTTATATACTGGCGACGCAGCTGGATATGATCCAAAAATACGCTGGCTCGGAAGCGAAAAAGCCCAAGCTAAACGCGCTTGGAAGCGGCGAATGGAAAAAGACAAAGACAAAGGTGCGCGGCGCGGTAAAAGAAATTGCGGGCGAGCTGGTGCAGCTGTACGCGGTCAGGGAGAACCAAAAAGGCTATGTGTTCGGGCCGGATACGGTATGGCAGCGGGAATTCGAAGAGCTGTTCCCGTTTGAGGAAACAGAAGACCAGACGCTTGCAATTGAAGCGACCAAGCGGGATATGGAGAGCACAAAAATTATGGACCGGCTGATCTGCGGTGACGTAGGGTACGGCAAGACGGAAATTGCGATCCGCGCGGCATTCAAAGCGGTGCAAGAAAGCAAACAGGTCGTGTACCTGGCGCCTACGACGATCCTGGCGCAGCAGGTTTATAATAATTTTGTACAGCGTATGCAGGATTTTCCGGTTACGATCGGTCTGCTGTGCCGGTTCCGTACGTCGGCGGAACAAAAAAAGACGGTTGCGGCGCTAAAAAAAGGGCTGGTTGATATTGTTGTAGGTACGCACCGCGTCTTATCCAAAGACGTGCAGTACAAAGACCTGGGGCTTCTAATCGTAGACGAGGAGCAGCGGTTTGGGGTTACCCATAAGGAAAAGATCAAAAAAATGAAAACAAATGTAGACGTGTTGACCCTGACGGCAACCCCGATCCCGCGTACGCTGCATATGAGCCTCATCGGCATCCGGGATATGAGCGTACTCGAAGAGCCGCCGGTAGACCGCGTGCCGATTCAGACGTATGTGATGGAATACAATGAGGAGATGGTGCGCGAAGCAATCGTAAGGGAGCTTTCCAGGGGCGGGCAGGTCTATTATGTATTTAACCGGGTGAACCAGATCGAGGACGTGGCCGCGAAAATACAAAACCTGGTGCCGGAGGCTGTCGTGGCATTTGCGCATGGGCAGATGAAAGAGCGGGAGCTGGAAAATATTATGTACCAGTTTATCAATGGGGAAATTGATGTACTCGTATCTACTACAATTATTGAAACAGGATTAGATATTTCGAACGTCAATACGATGATTATACAAGACGCCGATAATATGGGGCTGTCGCAGCTATACCAGCTGCGCGGGCGGGTTGGGCGTTCGAACCGCACGGCGTATGCGTTTTTAATGTATAAGCGTGATAAAATGTTAAAAGAAGTGGCGGAAAAGCGGCTTGCAGCCATCAAGGAGTTTACCGACCTTGGGAGTGGGTTTAAGATCGCTATGCGGGATTTGGAGATACGGGGCGCGGGGAACCTGCTTGGCGCGCAGCAAAGCGGCCATATGGAAGCGGTCGGGTACGATTTGTACTGCAAGATGCTCAATGAAGCGGTAAAGCACGCGAAAGGAATTGAAATAGCGGAGGATTTTGAGACGTCGATAGATATTAATATTGACGCCTATATACCGCCTTCTTATATCCAGAATGAATATCAGAAATTAGATATTTACAAGCGCGTGGCAGGGATTGAGACGCAAGAAGAAGCGGATGAGATGACCGAAGAGCTGATCGACCGTTTTGGCGACCCGCCAAAGTCTGTAAACAATCTGCTTGCTATCGCGCAGCTTAAGGCAAAAGCGCACCGTGTTTATATAAAGGAGATTACACAAAAGGACATGTCGCTACGGGTGGTAATGCATGAAAGGGCAAAGATCGACCCGCGCAAAATACCGGAATTTATAAAAGGCTATGAAGGAAAGGTGCTTTTTACATCCGCGAAACACCCGGTATTTGTATACCATATGATTCAAAACAGCCGGGACATAAAACGGCAGGAACGCAAACAAGATAAAAACCAGGATTTGATAAAAATACTCGACAGTTTTATCGATACTATGGGCGTATTATGCAGCTCATAACTCTTTTTGTGAAAAAATAATGAAATTTCTTGCAGACGTCGTATATTTGCACTATAATAAGGCGATGCGTTTGCCTGTGCCGGCGCGGTATACAGGCAATAGAAAAATTAGGAAGATTCAGGAGGCATTTCATTTATGAAGTTGAAAAAGACAGTAGCAGTGTTATTGGCGGCCGTTGTATTGTCTTCCGCATCAGTAGCCGGGTGTGGCAGTTCGATTGATGCAGATGCAGCGGCAGCTACTTTAGATGGTAAAGATATTTCGATGGGCGTCGCCAATTTTATGGCGCAGTATCAGGCCGTACAGATGGACGCCTATTTCCTTTCCTATTATGGGGAAAAGATGTGGAGCCAAGATTCCGGGGACGGGACGACAATGACCGATTCGTTAAAGAAGAGCGTTATGGAAGACCTGCAGGAATGCTACCTGCTGGACGCGCATGCGGCAGACTACCAGGTATCATTGACGGAGGAAGAACAAAAAGCGATTACAGACGCGGCGGCAAAGTTTATTGCTGACAATTCAGGGGACGCGGCGGAGGCGATGGGCGCGACGCAGCAGACGGTCGAAGAAATGCTGCGGTTAAATAAAATAAGGGCGAAAATGCGTACCGCAATCGGCGAGACGATTGATACAAAAGTATCGGATGAGGAATGCGCGCAGAAGACGTTTAGCTATGTAAAGTTTGAACAGGAGCAAGAAACGGCGGCAGACCAAGAAACGGCTGGGGATACCACGTCTGATAGTACATCGGACACTACATCCGGCGACGGTACAGACACAACGGCAGACGATACTGCGGCAGGGGACGAGCCGCAAAACGCAAATACGAAAGCGATGCAGTTTTTGATCGCGTCGGCGAATAAGGATATGGAGACGGCTGCGGAAGAAGGCGGCTATACGATTTCCACATGTTCTTACGGCGAGGACGACCTAAGCGAGGACGGCAATACGACCGGCATGAGCCTAGTTGTCTTGCAAGCGGCGGACAACCTGAAAGAAGGGAAATTGTCGGAATCTTTAATAGAAGCGGACAACGCGTACTATGCAATCCGTATGGATTCAACAGACGATAAAGAAGCGGCGGAAAAAAAGAAAGAGTCTATCTTGTCGCAACGGCGCACGGATAAATTTAATGAAGTACTAGACGGCTACAAAGATGAATGCAAGTGGAAAATCAATGACAGCGAGTGGAAAAAGGTTAACTTTGAGGAATTATATACCATAAAAGCGCCGGAAACCACAACGGACGACGCGGCCGGCGGCACGGCGGCGGATGACGCAGCCGGCAGAACAACTGCAGACGATGCAGCCGGTAGTACAGCAGCGGATGATGGCACAGCCGGCGGAACAGCAGCGGACGATGCAGCCGGCGGCACGGCGGCAGACGACGCAGCCGGCAATCCTGCAGCGGACGATAGTGCGGCCGGCAATACGGCGGCAGACGACGCAGCCGGCAATCCTGCAGCGGACGATAGTGCGGCCGGCAATACGGCGGCAGACGATGCGGCCGGCAATCCTGCAGCGGACGATAGTGCGGCCGGCAATGCGGCGGACGGCGCAGCCGGCGGTACGGCAACGGATGACGCCACGGGCAACACGGCGACGGACGACAGTGCATCCGGCGGCAAAAAAGCAGGTAAAAAATCCGGCGGCAAAAAAGCGAATAAAAAAGCCAGCGGCAAAAAAGCAGATAATGCAAATTGAATAAAAAAGATAAGTAAGGCAGATACTGTGTGTATACAGTACTGTCTTTCTTTGCAATAAGAACTATGGATAAATATATGGGGATTATGTGTTATGAAAAAAATCTTATATTTTCTCAGAGACTACAAGAAAGAGAGTATTCTAGCGCCGTTATTTAAAATGCTGGAGGCGACCTTTGAGCTGATTATCCCGCTGGTTATGGCGGCTATTATCGACGTTGGCATTGCCGGGGGCGACAAAGCCTATGTCATTCGAATGTGCATGGTTATGGTTTGCCTTGGAATAATTGGGCTGGCGTGTTCGCTTACGGCGCAGTATTTTGCCGCGAAAGCGGCGGTCGGCATGGCAACCGGGCTGCGGCATGCCGTATTTGCCCATATTCAGAGCCTGTCGTTTTCGAATATTGATAAAATTGGCAGTTCTACGCTGATTACCCGCATGACGAGCGATATCAACCAGGTGCAGGCAGGCATTAATTTATTTTTACGCCTGTTTCTGCGGTCGCCGTTTATTGTATTCGGCGCAATGATTATGGCGTTTACGGTCGATGTAAAGGCGGCCGTGGTTTTTGTCGTGGCAATCCCGTTATTGTCTATCGTCGTATTTGGCGTTATGTGTGTCAGTATCCCGTTGTATAAAAAAGTACAGGGCGGCCTGGACGAAGTGTTGACGCTCGTACGGGAAAATCTTACCGGCGTACGCGTCATCCGCGCATTTCACAAAGAAGAGCAGGAAATACAAAATTTCAATCAGAAGAATCAAAAGCTAAATGAAAACCAGCAGTATGTAGGCCGGATTTCCGCATTGATGAATCCCATTACTTATGTCATTATCAATGCGGCTACCCTTGCACTGATCTGGGTCGGCGCGCTACGCGTAGAGCAGGGCTATATTACGCAGGGGGAAGTCGTTGCGCTTGTCAATTACATGTCGCAGATACTTGTCGAGCTGATCAAGTTGGCGAACCTGATCGTCAGCGTAACCAAAGCGATCGCATGCGGAAAACGCGTGGCGGATATTCTGGACGTAGCGCCAGGGTTTGCGGAAAGCGGCGTGGCGGACGTAGCGCCAGGGTTTGCGGAAAGCGGCGTGGCGGGCGCAGCGCCAGGGTTTGCGGAAAGCGGCGTGGCGGATCGCGGCAGAAGAAAAGGCGCCGGGCTGCCTGCAAGGGATGTAGCGAAAGTGGCGTTTTCCAATGTCAGTATGGCGTACCATACATCCGGGGAACATGCGGTGTCCGATATTTCGTTCCAGGCGTTTCCGGGGCAGACGATTGGCATTATCGGCGGCACCGGCTCTGGAAAGAGCACAGTTGTAAATTTAATTCCCCGGTTTTATGACGTGTCGCAAGGCGCGGTTATGGTTGACGGCAAGGATGTGCGCACATACGATATAGAAACGCTGCGCGCCAAAATCGGCGCTGTTATGCAAAAAGCCGTTCTGTTCAAAGGTACGATTCGGGACAATCTAAAATGGGGGAATAAACACGCCTCAGACAGGGAGCTTATGGAGGCTGTCCATGCCGCGCAGGCGATGGACGTAATTGAAGCAAAAGAAAACGGCCTGGACGAAATGATTGAACAAGGAGGCAAAAACCTCTCCGGAGGGCAGCGGCAGCGCCTTACGATTGCGCGGGCGCTTGTACGCAGGCCGGAAATCCTGATTTTAGACGACAGCGCCAGCGCGCTGGATTTTGCGACAGACGCAAAGCTTAGAAAATCCTTGCGGGAGTTAGACTACCATCCGACTGTATTTATCGTATCGCAAAGAACGTCGTCCGTGCAGTCGGCCGACTGTATCCTCGTATTTGACGATGGAAAGCTGGCAGGAAAGGGGACGCATGAACAGCTGCTGGAAACGTGCGGCGTCTATCAGGAAATCTACGCATCACAGTTCCGCGCACAGGCGGCGGAAGGAAAGGGGGCGGCGGTATGCGCGCAGTAGGAGGCCAGAAACAGGCGGAGACGATTAAGAAAGTACTTGCCTATATCCGGCAGTATTGGTTTTTGGTAGTGCTGTCTTTGTTATTTGCAGCGGTTACTGTCTTTGCAACGCTGTATTTCCCGATCCTGACCGGGGATGCGGTCGACTTGATCTTGGAGCGGGGGCTCGTCGATTTTAACGGGATACTGGAGATCATCAAGCAGGCGGCTATCCTGGTGGCGGTAACGGCAGTGGCGCAATGGCTGATGAATATTATTAACAACCGGATTACGTACCAGGTTATCCGGGATATCCGTGAAGAGGCTTTTGCAAAAATTGAAGTGCTGCCGCTAAAATACTTGGACGCTAGATCGACCGGGGAAATTGTCAGCCGCGTTATTGCGGACGTCGACCAGTTTGCGGACGGGCTGCTAATGGGTTTTACACAGTTGTTTACCGGGCTGCTTACCATCGTTGGTACGCTAGGATTTATGCTGTCTGTCAACGTAAAAATAACGGCGGTCGTTGTCGTTGTAACGCCGGTGTCGCTGCTGGTGGCTGCATTTATTGCCAAAAACACCTACCAGATGTTTCAAAACCAGTCGACGTGCAGGGGCGCGCAGACTGCCCTGATCGATGAAATGATCGGAAATCAGAAGGTCGTACAGGCATTTGGCCATGAACAGGACGCGTTAAAGCAGTTTGACGCGATTAACGCAGACCTGGCGAAGTATTCCCTGCGCGCAATTTTCTTTTCTTCGATTACTAATCCGGCGACGCGGTTCGTAAACAGCCTAGTATATACCGGCGTGGGGATTTTTGGCGCGCTTGCGGCGATTAACGGGCATTTAAGCGTGGGGCAGCTTTCCTGCTTTTTAAGCTATGCAAACCAGTATACAAAGCCTTTCAATGAGATTTCGGGCGTAATAACTGAATTGCAGAACGCGCTTGCCTGCGCGGCGCGTATTTTTGAATTAATTGAAGAAGACGCGCAGACGCCGGACCATCCGGACGCGCGGGTGCTAGAACACGCGGATGGAAACGTAGAGCTGGAACATGTAAGCTTTTCCTATAATCCGGATAAAAAGTTAATTGTAGATTTTAATTTAGATGTACTGCCGAGCCAGCGGATTGCAATCGTAGGGCCTACTGGATGCGGCAAGACGACGATGATTAACTTGCTGATGCGGTTTTATGAACCGGATGCTGGGCGTATCAAAGTAAGCGGCACGGATATTACAGATATTACGCGTAAAAGCCTGCGCGGTTCTTATGGAATGGTGCTCCAGGAAACGTGGCTGCGCAATGCGACGATTCGGGACAATATCTGTATGGGAAAGCCGGATGCTTCGCAAGAAGAGGTGGAAGAGGCTGCAAAAGCCGCGCACGCGCACAGCTTTATCAAGCGCCTGCCAGACGGGTATGACACGTATATCACAGAAGACGGCGCGAGCCTGTCCCAGGGGCAGAAGCAGCTGCTGTGCATCGCACGGGTTATGCTCTGTCTGCCGCCAATGCTGATCTTAGATGAAGCGACTTCTTCAATCGATACGAGGACCGAGCTGAAAATACAAAACGCGTTTGCGCGGATGATGCAGGGGCGTACGAGCTTTATTGTCGCGCACCGCCTGTCAACCATTGAAAGCGCCGATGTGATCTTGGTTATGAAAGACGGGCGGATTATAGAACAGGGGCCGCACAAACAGCTCTTGCAAAAGCAGGGCTTTTATGCGAAACTATATAACAGCCAGTTTGCGCGGTAAGGAACCTTATGCAGGTTTTGGAATAAAATAACTTATAAATTATATGGAATAAAAAACGGAGGAGAAAGCTGTGGCTGCGGGAATCCGGCTCTTTGCCAAAGGCAAACTTCCAAGAAGCCAAAGGCTGAACGGTAACGAATAAGATACGGGCGTGGGCGGCGGCACTTTACAAAAACAGGGAATCTGCTATAATAAGTTTTGGACTCTTGACAAATAGAAAAGTTAACTATTATAATAACGTGTCAGTAAACATTCTACAGTGTACCTTAGAAGACGGACTTTAGCGGCAGGATATGATAGATTGAGATAGGCAGAGGTGTGAGATGGAGCAGTTTTATGTAATTAAAGGCGGTATTCCGCTGGTTGGAGAAGTAGAAATAGGGGGAGCCAAAAATGCGGCGCTGGCAATTCTGGCGGCTGCGATTATGACGGATGAAACAGTTACGATTGAAAACCTTCCAAATGTACGGGATATCAACGTGCTGTTGGATGCCATGATGGAAATTGGAGTTAAAATTGACCGGCTGGATGCGCACACTGTCAAGATCAATGGTTCAATGATCCAGGAGCTGTGCGTAGAATACGAATATATGAAAAAGATACGTGCATCTTATTATCTGCTGGGGGCGCTGCTTGGCAAATATAACCATGCGGAAGTAGCGCTGCCGGGTGGCTGCGACATCGGCAGCAGGCCGATCGACTTACATTTAAAGGGTTTCCGCGCCCTTGGGGCGGACGTGAAGATTCAATATGGGCTGATTATCGCGCAGGCGCAGCATTTAACGGGGACCCACATCTATTTGGATAAAGTGTCTGTCGGTGCAACGATTAATATTATGATGGCGGCGTCTATGGCGCATGGCAAGACGATTATTGAAAACGCCGCGAAAGAGCCCCATGTAGTCGACGTGGCGAACTTTCTAAATAGTATGGGGGCCAATATCCGGGGCGCCGGCACGGACGTGATACGTATCGTGGGCGTTGAAAAACTGCATGCGACGGAGTATTCCATCATACCTGACCAGATCGAGGCCGGTACGTTTATGTTTGCAGCCGCGGCTACGAAAGGGGACGTTACGGTAAAAAATGTAATACCGAAGCATTTGGAGGCCACATCGGCAAAATTAATCGAAATCGGCTGCGAAGTAGAAGAATTTGACGACGCGGTAAGGGTCGTGTCCTCAAAACCGATGCGCCATACGCAAGTGACGACGCTGGCGTATCCAGGGTTTCCGACCGATATGCAGCCGCAGATGTCGGTGCTTTTGGGGATCGCGGAAGGTACAAGTACAGTGACCGAAAGTATTTTTGAAAACCGTTTTCGTTATGTAGACGAACTAAATAGGATGGGCGCGAATATTAAAGTAGAGAGTAGCATCGCGATTATAAACGGAATATCCAATTATATGGGCGCGCGCGTCAGCGCACCGGATTTGCGCGCAGGGGCCGCGCTTGTCATTGCCGGTCTTGCGGCGGACGGCGTTACGGTTGTAGATAATATATACTATATAGAGCGCGGATATGAGGATTTTGAAAAAAAACTCAGCGAACTGGGCGCGCAGATTGAAAAAGTAAGCACGGAAAAGGAGATACAGAAATTTACATTGAAGGTGGGCTGAATACAGTGTATCGGCCCGCTGATGTTTCTTTCCAGTTCAGCTTTTGGTTTCCTTGAAGCTAAATTCTGGAACAGTTTTTAAGTTTTGTGCTACCCGGACGCTGGAACCAGGCCGCAAACCCTCTCGGATGTTCCAG
>CASUON010000097.1 GCA_949457475.1 uncultured Lachnospiraceae bacterium | reverse complement strand
TGAAATCACTGATTCAGCGGCAAGGCCTTATTTCGTAATCTTGTAAAGTGGTGTACTTTTTCTTTTCATCTAATAATGTTTTCATTATAAAAACACGCTCCAAGGCTCCTAACATCTAAATGCGATCCCCCGAATCGAGTAGGGAATGTTCCTTTCCCTACTCGCGCGCTGGGCGTCCGTCAGCTTGCTGACATACTTCCTTTGGACACCTGTGCGCATAAAAAAGCCCTTTACAGCTATTACCTAGCTATAAAGGGCGAATGACCGCGGTACCACCTTTTTTTCCGACATGCATATCCATCTGGAATCTCTGCTATAACCCGCCTACAGAAGAACCGAGGGGCGCCCCCGTATCCTGCGCGTGTTATAATAGTCCGGTAACGTAGACCAAACGTGGCCGCCTACTTCCTATGTTCAGCAGTCCAGTTCAAAAGCTACCTTCCATCAGCCGTTTTCCAGGGCGCCTTTCAGCCGGCGAACGCCCCTCTCTGTCGAACGTAGTGATGTACTCCTCTTTCTCATTACCTTTTACTTTCTTAATATTTCTGTTTTTGCAATGTAAAAACTTGTTATATCATAATAAGTTTTCCCCCATTTGTCAAGCCCCTACGAAAAGGAAAATCGTTCCCGTAAAGCCGGGTCTTCGACACTTGCTAATTCAAAAATTATCTACAAACCGTGTAACTACTAGAGCGTGTTTGAAAAATCATTCCTGCCACCTGCACGCCCCACTTCGCGTGATATTTGTGCCAAATTCAAGTTACATAGCCCGCTATGCGCCCTCATTTGGCGCAAATCTCCCACAAATTGGGACGCACACCTGCCAGAAAGCATTTTCAAACACGCTTTAGCAAGGATTCCGGAATAGAAAAAAACAGCCACAAAAAACATTGCACATATTGGCTGGTGGCGGCATGTGAACCGCTTGGGTATTCAAGATAGCACACAGCTGGGTGTTCTTTTTTCGTGTAATGAAAAACATAGTTGAGAAACGCCAAAAGATGTGTTATAATCTCAAAAGAGCAATCGTGTTATAGGGTGTGTTGACCTCATTCTAAAAAGAATGGGGGTGATGCTATGAAAAAGAGAAAACATAAGAAACATAAAATTCATATTTCTCTTATGGAATTGCTGACATTTGACATATTCCTTCTGGCATTGCTTACATTTATATTTACATTTTGTAAGTAATCATACATAGCAAAACCCACCCTTGTACTTTGACCGAGTGATAGGGTGGCATTGCTAACTTATTCGATGGTCAACCCCTTGTGGGCGGTTGCTTTTTGTTTGTGTCTACAATATAGCATATCTTAGTTTTGATTGCAAGAGCCTTTTTTGCCTGTTTATATGTCTGACATTATTCCCAGTTACTTTTCAAAGGGTTGGGATATCCCTTAAAAATGAGAAATAATAGGTTGTTATCCGGCAGTTAATTTCTGGAACAGTTTTTAAGTTTTTTGCTACCCGGACGCTGGAACCAGGCCACAAGCCCTCCTTGATCTTCCAGCTTCGGGATGTAAGAAATTCTAAGCATTCTGTGTAAAAGTATCCATACCGGACGGACTGGGCGTTCGAAAAATATTTCATCTGCCTCCAACGTAACAGTTCAGACAGCCCCTCTGATTTCCACGACAGATACACCAGTCAAAGAATAACTGGTGTATCTGTCAGGATGTCTGCAATACTTTGGAAAATATTAAGCCCTCTTCGTTTTACTGTCCCAATGACACTCATAATCCGGCAGTACATTCCGCGCCCCTCTGCTGTTCGGAATCCACCCACCATTTTCTGACGGTTTTTACAGATCCTCAGGTCCTTCTCTGACATGTTATTGCTGTAATGGACCTGAAAATCGTGCTACCAGACGTTCAATCTCCCGTTTGCTTGTGGCATACGACGATTCCTGGATAAACCGTTTCACTGCGTCATTGCCGCTGGTGTTGATCCAGTAGTTCTTAGGCCGCGCATCCGGATTGCTTCTGATCCTGTCGCAGTGGTTAAGTACATCCCACGGACAATACACCTGCGTAGCTCCAAATTGTTAGCCGTCGTACCATCTTTTTACGGATTCATAATGAACCGTTACGTTATAATATGCCAGAAGTTCTTTTACCTCTTCACCTGTAAAACCGAAATATTTATCAATACGCTCATCCGCAACCGTCAATACTTTCAAATTATTAAGCCCGGTAAAAACGCTCTCCTTCGAAATCCGAAGGCACCCTGTAAGAACCGCCAGTTTTAAGCTGCTATTTGTCTTTAACGCCTCTCCGAGCAGATTACGGATCAAAGAAACCATCTAGTCAATTGCGCGCCTCAATCCCTTTAAAAGAAACCGAAACAACCGGATATTTTCCCATATATTTCCTGCAAAGCGCAGCTTCTTTTGTTATTTCCAACCCTTCAAATATACGTTTATCCCCATGTAAGGAAAAAAGTGTTCCAGCATACTTATATTCAACGTTTTCCCAAATCTTCTGGGGCGGGTAAATAAGTTTACCGCCCCCAGTTGCGGAGCAGCTCAACAATAAACCCCGTTTTATCTACATAGTAGAAATCTTCACAGCAAACATTGAAGATATGTGTTATATGTCAACCTATGACAATTCGCAGGGCTGTACGGCATGGAAGGGTATACATGAGCCACTCCATTCAACATGGCCAATTGAATAATAAGTTTTCCCCCATTTGTCAAGCCCCTACGAAAAGGAAAATCGCATGCACGCGGACATTACGCATACGCCCGCCGCGCCGGCGCGGATACAAGCCGCCGCGTTGCGGGCGTTGACGCCGCCTAACGCATAGACCGGGATTTGGACGGCCTCGCACATTTCCTGTAAAAAAGCAACCCCTTTGGGCGCTAAGCCCTTCTTACAGTCTGTCGCAAAAATATGGCTGGCGGTAAGATACGTAGCCCCCACAGCCTGCGCCAGCTGCGCTTCGCGCACAGAATGCGTAGATACGCCGATTACAGAAAAACAAGATTTCTCCTCCTGTGTTAACGCCAGCGCCGCAGGCAGCGGCAAATGGATAGCCGGCGCGCCAAGCCTGATCGCCGCCTTTTGATACGTATGCAAAATACACGGCACCTGGTAGCTGCCGCAAATAGGCAAGATATGGCGCGCAAGCGCTTCATATTCCGGTTCCGGCAGGTCTTTTTCCCGTAATACCAGCGCCTTTGGATGCCGGGAGGCAATGTTACGCAACTGTTTCAAAAAATCTCCGCTTACGAGGTGGCGGTTGGTAATGCAGATAACGTCTATTCCTGCCGGAAATACTTCAGACATACACATAGTCGTTTAATACCGGCTGCATGCCCTGCGCCGTAATATCCCCGTACATCGCGGCAAAGCTGCGGCCATCCGATATTTCAAACTGTTCGTCCCCGCAGCCTTCTTCCCCGTTTCCATCATACGGCTTGTCCTCGTCGTCCACATCCGCAGCCGGCGCTTGCCGCCCTTCTTGTCGCCCGTTGCTACGATACTGCCTTCCTTCGTCGTCCTTACCCGCGTCTAACTCTTGCCGCCTTTTCCGTTGCCCATCGCTACGATACAGCCTTCCTTCGTCGTCCTTACTCGCATCTAACTCTTGCCGCCCTTCCCGTTTCCCGCTGTTTCGATACTTTTTTTCATGGTCGCCAATACCTGTAGATACCCCTGCGGATACTTTGGTCGCCGCAATTTTAATGATCCCGTCTCGGAAATGCTCCTGCTCCCTGGACGATACGGTAATCCCTGCAAACGGCAGAAAAATCCGGTACGCGCACAGTATCTGGCATAGCTGCCTTTCTCCGACGTCCATCGAACGGAGCTTCTCATTATTTTTAATCGGCCGCAGCCTTGGGCAGGACAGCGAATATTCGACATGCGGATATTTGCGCTGTAAATAATACGCATGCAAAGCCGTCGCCAACGCGTCTTTACGAAAATCCGCAAGCCCTAACAGCGCCGAAAAGGCAACGCCGCGCATCCCGCCTAGGATCGCGCGCTCCTGCGCGTCAAAACGGTAGGGGAACACCCTTTTACGCCCCATTAAATGCAGCGTTTCATAAACGGCCGGATCATAAGTCTCTTGAAACACCGTAATATAATCCGCGCCGCACGCATGCAGATATTCGTACTCCCCACGGTTGACCGGATAGATTTCCAATCCGGTACTGCGGAAATATTTTGCCGCCAATTTACACGCCCTGCCAATGTAGGCGACGTCGCTCATGCTGCGGCTCTCCCCGGTCAGCAGCAATATCTCTTCAATACCGGAATCCGAAATGACCTGCATCTCGCGTTCCATTTCCGCTTCATCCAGTTTTTTGCGCGCAATATCATTATAGCAGTTAAAGCCGCAGTATACGCAGTAGTTTTCACAATAATTCGCGATATACAGCGGCGTAAACAGATAGACGGTATTTCCAAAATGCCTGCTTGTCTCATATTTGGCCTTCTGCGCCATCTCTTCCAGATAAGGCTCCGCCGCCGGGGATAACAGCGCCTTAAAGTCTTCGATCCTGCACGTTTCTTGCATCAGCGCGCGCCGTACGTCGGCAGCCGTATAGCTGTGATAGTCATAATCCCGCGTCTGCGCCAGCACCTTTTCCATAACGTCCGAATCCAGGCGCTCCATGCCGTCCATATATTCCATATGGTTGGTGCGCGCGGACGCGTCCTGTTCGATGCGGTGCTTGTACGCCAATGTTTCCGGTGTAAGCTTCTTTGCATCTACAAAAAATTTATTCTGTTCCATGTCTGTTCATTCTCCTGTAGTTACCATCTATTCATATACTTACTATCTATTCCTATACTTACCATCTATCCATATAGTTACTATTTATTCCTATACTTACCATCTATCCATAAGTTTATCGCATGCTTGCGGGCGCTATTTTCCACAATAATGCCCATTCTCCCGCGTAAATCCTGCAAAAAACGGCGCGTTCCTCCATGCCGTATTCCTCTTTTAGCATACGCGTCCCCCTACGTTAATCCCGCAAAAACCCGGTCAGGGGGTCTGAAGCCGACGCCCCCCGTTCCAGCACGCGGCCAAGCCCGGATAAATACGCGCTACGCCCAGCTTCTACCGCCTGCTTAAATGCGCCTGCCATAGCCGGGATATTGCCTGCCGTCGCAATCGCGGTGTTTGCCATAATTGCCGCCGCGCCCATTTCCATCGCCTCGCATGCCTGCGACGGCCGGCCGATACCGGCGTCTACGATGACAGGCAGGTCGATTTCATCTATTAAAATCTGCAAAAACTCCCTAGTCGCAAGCCCCTTATTCGAACCGATCGGAGAAGCCAGCGGCATAACAGCCGCCGCGCCCGCCTCCGCCAGCTCCCTTGCCGTATACAAATCTGGATACATATATGGCAGCACGACAAACCCTTCCTGCGCCAGCTGCCTTGTCGCCCGGACTGTTTCTGTATTATCCGGCAGCAGATACTTGCTGTCCCTCATAATCTCGATTTTAACAAAATTGCCGCACCCAAGCTCACGCGCCATACGCGCAATACGTACCGCCTCTTTGGCGTCCCTGGCGCCGGACGTATTTGGCAGCAGCGTAACGCCTTTTGGAATATAATCCAGGATATTTTCGCTGCTTTTTGTATTCGTCCGGCGTACTGCCAGTGTGATAATCTGTGCGCCGGCATTCTCCACCGCTGCTTTGATTAACTCCAGCGAATATTTTCCGGAGCCTAAAATAAACCGCGAAGAAAACTTCCTGCCACCTAATACGAGCATATCGTCCGCTTCTTTTATCTGCTCTGCCTCTTTTATTTGTTCTGTTTCTTTTATCTGCTCTGCCTCTTTTATCTGCTCTGCTTCTTTTATCTGCTCTGCCTCTTTTATCTGCTCTGCTTCTTTTATCTGCTCTGCTTTTTTTATTTGTTTCGTTTCTGTCATTATTTTGCTCCTTTTCTCTTTTTCCCCCTGTGCTTTCCTTTTTCCTGTTAATCAGCCTCCGCCCACAAAGCTTACCACTTCCAGTACATCGCCGTCTTTTATACGATAGGACGCATACTGGCTTTTGGGCAGCATCTGTTCATTGCATTCGACTGCTATCCCGTCTGCCGGATATCCTTTCTGCTCCAGATAATCTTTTAACAGGCATCCGGCAGCGTTTTCTTCTTGTCCGTTGATACGTACCATATAACTTCCCTCCTTTTTCTTTGTATAAATAATTGCATCGTTATTTTTGTAGCGTTGTTTTTGCATCACCCTTCCTGCGTCCGCGGCACTCTACACGCAACGAAAAAAAGCTGCACAAAAGAATACACCCGCGGTGGTGTACCCCTTTGTGCAGCATCTACACTCTGTAGCCTATACTACGTTTTTTTGAAGGAATTGTCAAGTACCAAATATTAAATCCGTCAACATCCGCCTTCCCGCAACCGCTCCACAACTGTCCGCTTCGCTATGCTCCGGTAGCTAATAAGCGGCAATGCCGCGCCAAATACCGCAAATATCGGGATGACGGCAAGCACCGGGACAACTGTAAAACGGTATGTAAAAAACCATGCCAGCCCATTTCCCAGCTGTTTTGCCACAGGCGCTGTCAGCACGCATAAGGCAAGCGAGGCGATCGCCGTTATGCCAACGTACCACAGCCCTTCGCAGATCAGCACCTTCTTTAGCTGCCGTCCCGTCATGCCGATGGACTGGAGCACAGCGAATTCCCTCCGCCTGGCATAAATAGACGTAAGCACCGTATTAAAAAAATTCAAAATGCCGACCAGCGCTACAACAAAACACAAAGCGCCGCCTGTCAGCAGGAATATATTGCGGTATTCGTCAAATTCCTCCACATATTTCTGCTTGGATTCATAATCCAGCCCCGGATTTACATCCGTTGTATACTCTTCCAAGAAGCTTTGCATATCCAAAATATGCTCCGGCGCCACGTCAAACAAATAGGCCATAATGTCCGAAGTCCCGCTGTCCTTCTTAAACACCTCGTCATTGAGTACAAATTCATAAGATTCATAATAACGGTAGGACATGGCGTTTTTCATCGTGACGCATGCCACAACCTCGTAAACCTCATCCCGGTACTCTTTTTCCTTTACCGAAAACGGACGGGTATAATTCTCCAATTCTTCCATCGGTATGGCTTCGCCCGTCTCGTCGTCCAAAAATTCCCACGCATGGACATAACGCACCTTTACCTTGTCCCCAACCTTTGCCCATTGGGTGCTCTACACCACCTCGCCATAGTCATCCACCCCGTAGACTGCGGCGACCGCGTGTTTATCCGGGTCGTATACATCTGCCAAATCCCCTTCTATAACGTTCAACTGGCTAAGCGGATAGCCTTCCATGCCATATAGATGGGCGTTCATAGAAAACAGGCCGTCCTCGTTGCGCTGCTCCATCGCTACCATTTCGTCCAATTCTTCTTTCGGCATCCATGTACCGTAGAACTGGCGGTATACTTCCTCCGGCACGTATTCTTTCACAGCCATATTGCTCTGTATATTGTTCACATGCCCATAAATGCGCCCGCTTTGCGTAATCTCTCCCCCGTTTTTTAAGTTTTCAATATCTTCCTGCGGCAGGGATAACGGCGTTTGCCCCTGGCTCGCGCCGACCTGGAAATAAGGGGCTTCGCTCAAAATAAAATCAGAAACGACCCATTTGTCCAGATATTTGTCCATATCGAATCCGACGGTAAAAGTGTATATAAATTCCAACAATACTACTGCCAATGTCATAGAAAGCACAACCAGGAGCGTTTTCTTTTTGTTCCTGCCCAGGTTCGCCTTTGCCATCTGCAACGCCTTCCCGCCAGCCCGGGCTTTTTTCCGCTTCTTTTTTCCCACATTGGCGTCTGTGTATCGAACAGCCTCTACAGGGGATACCTTCGCGGCAATCCGGCCTGGTTTCGAGCAGGACAACAACGTTGTCAAAAGAGAAAACAACGCCGACACCACAAAAAACCACGGCCGGACAATCCGGTAAGATTTTGCCGTACTCATCGCATCCATAATGACCGGCGCCAACGCCTGCCCCGCGGCAAAACCAGGTATCATTCCGGCCGGAATCCCCACTGCGCAAAGCAGCAGCGCCTGCCTGCGCACAATACGGCGTATCTGCCTTTTTGTCGTCCCAATCGTTTTTAACAGCCCGTAAAACAGGATATCCCCGTTTACCGAAATTAAAAATACATTGTAGATCACCAAATATCCGACAAATAGGATAAAAAGCAGCAGCAATATCATTGCGGCATACATCTGCGGGTCTGCATTCGCTGCAAACTGCGCCCCCGCATAGCCCCAGTTAATCCCTATCGCAATATAATTTTCAGCCGTCTTGTCTTCTGCCTGGAACCCATTGTTAGCAAGCACTGCCCCAATGTCTTCCCCGATGTGCATGCTGCTTTCAAAATTTACATTCAAGTCCCATAAGCCGGTATAATCGCCCACATCCTCTTCATCCCTTGGATGCTCTGCCACAACCGCGTCTACATACGTTTTGGGCAAAATCAGCATGCTAGCGGAAGATACCGGGTCATATTCCCACCAGCCGCTTAAATAAAACGTATCCGTTACCTCTTCTTTCACACTGCCGCCTACTTCATAGGTAACCGTAACCGGTTCCCCAACTTTTGGCTCTATGCCCAGACATTCCAGCACCCTTGTATCACAAGCCACCTCCTTAGTACCTTCTTTCGGCGCACGCCCATGCTCGGCGACACAAAAGTATCCTTTTTGGCATACTTCGTCCATATAAGACAATTCCGCGTGCACCTTGGCGAACGCCTCCCCGCATGCCACCCCAAGCATCATGCGCCCGCCCGCTTTTTCTATCAAAGGGTCTTTTTCCAATTGTTCCTTTTGCTCCAACGTAAGGTTTTTAAACGCCCCATGCATATCGCCGCCGATTTGCCGAAACGTCTCCTGCTGGAAAGAATACACCATTATCCCCGCGATGGTAAACAAAGCCATAAAAAGCATGGTCGTTAGCATAATCGCACATATCGCAACCATGTTGCGCGTGCGGTTGCCCCGCAAATTACTTTTCGAAACTTTCACAATTGCCTGCTGGTTTTTAATTCGTACCATACTCACGCACCTCCCAGGATACTTCCGTCTTCAATATGGATGATCCGGTCGGAAAGCTGCGCAATTTCTTCATTATGGGTAATCATAACAAGCGTCTGCTGTACTTTCTGGCTGACTACTTTTAATAGCCCCATCACAACCTGGCTGGTCCGGCTGTCTAAATTCCCGGTCGGCTCATCCGCCAAAATGATCGCCGGCTTTGTTGCAAGCGCCCGTGCAATCGCCACGCGCTGCTGCTGGCCCCCGGAAAGGTTGTTCGGCAGGCTGTCCAGCTTATCCGCAATCCCAAGCGCCCGGATCAGCAGTTCCACATATTTTTCATTTGGCCGGCCCCCGTCCAGCTGGATAGGGAGTACAATATTATCGTAGACATTCAATGTTGGAATTAAATTATAACTTTGAAATATAAAACCGATCTTGCGACGCCGGAAGATCGTTAACTCCTCATCTTTCAAGGAAAAAATAGATTTCCCGTCTACGTATACTTCCCCTGCGGTGGGCCGGTCCAGACCTCCCAGCATATGCAGCAGCGTGGATTTACCGCTCCCAGACGTACCTACCACAGCCACAAATTCACCTTTGTTTACTTTGATATCCACCTTTCGCAATGCATGGACTGCGGTTTCTCCAAAACCATATACTTTTTCCAGTCCCTTTGTTTCTAATATAATAGCCATATGCAACGCCCTCCTATATGTAGACATTAACAGGCAATTCTTTCTACATTCTTTCCAGAGCAAATAAAATTCTAACAGTTTTGAAAGAATCCTATTCATGCATCGGAAGGTAAATAAAAAAGGAGCTGCCTTCCCCTTCTTTGGACTGCACCTTCATATACCCATCTTCCCCCGCTATAATCTGCCTCGACAAATACAACCCGATGCCAAGCCCTTCCTGCCCAATTACAAACGCGCCCCGGTAAAACCGCTGGAATACTTTCGCCGTTTCGCCTTCTGGTATTCCGATCCCATTATCCCGTACTTCAATACGCGCAAACAGCTCCATATTCAACACTTCCACCACAATTTTTCCACCTTGCGGCGTGTATTTCACGGCATTATCCACAATATTATAAACGGCCTCCGCCGTCCACTTCCAGTCAAAACACGCATGCAGGCTATTGAGCAGGAATGTAAGCTCCAGCCGCTTGCTTTTTGCCCTTGGCGCAACCTGCGCCAATATATTTTCCAACATTGGGGAAATCGGATTCCACTTTGGCTGTAGTACAAGCATGCCCGTCTCTAGCCTGGACGCTTTTACAAGCGACGCAATCAAAAAATCCAGTTTTTGTACCTGGTTTCCTAATTCCCGCACAAATTTGCTTTCCTCGTTTGGAAGCTCCCTTTCTTCCAGTATTTGCGTATATAACAGCAAGTTCGCAACAGGCGTCTTCGTCTGATGGGAGATGTCAGAAACCAGCTGTTTTACTTTGTCTTTTTCATCCTTCCGTTTTTGCCCCGCCGTCTCAGAAGCAGACAAATAATGCGCCAGCTTCGCCTCTATGTAGGAAAGCATGCTCTCATCATACACTTGCTCTTTAAAATTGCCTTCCATCGCGGCGTCTATCATCCTGTCCATATGTCCCATAATCCTGCGCAGGCGCCAGCGCGTATACCATACCCATGCGCCAGACAGCAAAAACACAAAAGCCGCAACGATACAAAGGCATATCCCTATCCGTTCCATCTCTTCCCACCTACTTATGTCCCATTTCTGCCGCCATAAAATATGCGATCCCTTATCCAGCCCAGACATAGCCGATCAAATTTTTGTCCCATTTCTCCCGCCGTATAATATGCGATCCCTTATCCCGG
>CASUON010000096.1 GCA_949457475.1 uncultured Lachnospiraceae bacterium | reverse complement strand
TGTTGGCCACTTCTATGGCGTTTTCTTTGCTGATTTCTTTGCTGATTTCTTTGCTGATTTCTTTGCTGATTTCTTGTAAAGGTTTTGCTGATTTGTTCACATTGGTTTTTGCTGAATTTTTGCAATTTTTTCAGATGTTAATCAGCTCTTTACAGCCCCGGCGATTCCTTCTACAAAATGCTTCTGCATAAAGATAAACAGGATAATGACTGGGATAATGGCGATGGTGCCGTCTGCGGCAATGCCGGTCCAGTCTACGGTGTTTTCCCCTTTAAACGCATACAGCCCTACGGCGAGCGTTCTGGACGCAGGGGCGTTGAGCGTAAGCACGAGCGGGAGCATAAACGCGTTCCATGCCCAGATCGTTTCCATAATGACGACCGTCGTTGCGACAGGTTTGCTTAACGGCATCATAATATAGAAAAAAGTCTGGAAAAAATTGCAGCCGTCCATTTTTGCCGCTTCTTCCAGTTCATTTGGAACCGATTCAAAAAAACTGGTAAATAAAAGCAGGAAAATGACGTGCGCGCCTCCGGCCTGGGATAAAATTAGCCCCAGCTTTATGCCGACCAGGTTCATACCTTTGATTACTTCATAGGTCGGTATAATAGTGCTGACCAATGGAATCGCAATGCTGGCCAAAAAAATAGCCATGCATACATTTCGTCCGCGAAAAGAAAAGCGCCCCATAGCATATCCGGCCATCATCGTCATAATTAATACAAGGATAACGGAAAAGACCGTAACAATAATCGTATTGATAAAATACGTCCCGAAATCTGCCTTCTGCCAGATGCGGACGACGTTTTCAAACGTCGGGGACTGAGGGATCAAGCCGAGCCTGTTTTCGAAAAACTCCGACGGACTTTTAAAGGAGGCGGCGATCATCCAGACAAAAGGATAAATCCAGATAAAACCGATGCCGGCCAGCAGAAGGTGTGTAACGGTTGTTTTTGTGATTCTGACTACTTTTTCTCCATTCATATCGTATTCCTCCTACATCGTATGCTTTTTGCTCAGGCGGCTTTTCACAGAATTGGAAAGAAGGCCGATGATAATAATAACGATTCCAAAGAACAGCGCGCCGGCGCTTGCATAGCCAAGCCGCGGCATACCGATCTCACTGGAAAACGCGTTCCGGTATACATAAGTCGCGATGACGTCGGTTGCATAGAACGGCCCGCCTTCGGTCATTGTTTTGATAATATCGAATACTTTCAGGGAATTAATGGCGCATAAGATAGCGATAATGCCGCCGGTCGGCGCGATCAAAGGCAGCACAATATGGAAAAAGGTCTTTCCCCTGCTGGCGCCGTCAATGGTCGCTGCTTCGTATACGTCCTTGGATACGCCTTGCAGCCCGGCTAGCCAGTAGATCATATAGGTACCGCAGTCTTTCCAGAGTGAGATAATTACAAGCGTCGGCATAGCTGCTTTTGCATCCCCCAGGAAATTAATCGGGGCATCTATGATGTGCAGCGAAGTCAGAAAATGGTTGATCGGCCCTTGGACGCCTAAGATAAAGATCATAATAATGCCGACAACAGACGCGGTAGTAATCACAGGGATAAAATACATGGTTCGGTAAACAGAGCGGCCTTTTAACCGTTCGTTATTCAGCATATAGGCAAGAAATAAAGAAACCGCCAGTTCCAGCGGAACGATCATGGCCATATATTTAAAACTGTTAAAAAACGCGTTCCAAAACAGTTCGTCCCGCATTAATTCCTTATAATTATTTAGTCCGACAAAAGTCGCGTTCGCAGTCATTCCAGACCAGTCTAACAGGGAATACTGGATGCTGCATAGAATCGGATACCCCTGGAAGAGGATATAAAATCCTACTGCGGGCAGCATAAAAAGCCAGCACCAGGCGTTCATTCGAAAACGTTCTTTCCTGCGCCTGTTTATCGACGCAGCAGTTGGTTTAGATTGTATTTGGGCCATTTGTGATTTCCTCCAATTCGTATAGATTTTTCTTTCTGACCGCGCAGGCCATTGGAAGCCCGGTATCGTAATCCAGCTGCCTTGGTTCATACCCGTCGTCTTCCTTTTGCCTTGTAAAGCCTTCGTTGTTCCAATGCGGGAAAAACCCTTTCTTCCATGGCCGCAAAGACCACTGGTAGCCGCGGTACGGATCACGGGTATCGTTCATATGCTGGATCAAAATATCATGGTATTCCTGGATAATAGAAAGATAAGCGCTCTCTTCGATGCGATTGCATAGTTCCTGCGGATCGGACGCCAAGTCATAAAATTCATCTTTATCAAACAAATGAACCGCCAGCTTATACTTATCTGAGATAACCGCACGCATAAGCTGTAGCCCGCCAAATCCGTCGTGGTCGATTTCATACCTTGTAAATTCTGTAAATACCACATCGTTAATGGCTTTAGAAACGTCGTAAATTTGCGGCAGCATACTTTTGCCTTCCAGCAGCTTTGGAACCTCCAACCCGAAATAATCCAGTATCGTAGGGGCCAGGTCAATGTGGGAAGCAGGGGCATTTACAACCTTTCCTTTTTCGCCGCCCTTAATAATCAGCGGGATATTCGCCACTTCCCGGTACACCGCAGCATTTTGGGAAGAAAGCCTGTGCGCGCCCAGCATATCCCCGTGGTCGGAAGTAAATATAAGCAGTGCATCCGGCAGTATTTTTTGAACAACGTCCAAAACGCGTCCAATCTCATGATCGACAAAGGAATTGCATCCCAAAAGCAAAGAAAGGGATTCCGAAGGCTGGTTCATCTGTTCCGGCGGCGCGTTTAGCCGGCTGCCTGCCCACAGCCGCTGCATCAGCGGTTTGTTTGTTAAATCGTCTTCGAACCTTGGCGAAGGATCAAATGTAAAATCGGCATACATAGTGTTATAAGGGGCCGGGCATAAAGACGGCGCATACGGTTCGTCATAAGATAGCGTAAGGAAAAAATCCTCGTCGCTGTATTTCCTAAGAAAATGCAGCGCACGGTTCGTACAGCGGTGCGCATATGTAAAATCTTCGGAAAAACCGGGCGAGAAAGCTTCTTTGGATTGCCTGGAGCGAATCCGTTCATCCGGGCGCAGTTCCTCTAAATAATTTTTCATATCGTACCAATAGGTCTTTTCCCAGCCTGGCGGGCATTCCCCTAGTCCAAAATAGTCGCCGCCGTCTAAATGCCATTTGCCGATATAGCCGCACCGTATGCCATTATCAGACAGCCGCTGCCCAACGGTTTTTACATTTGCGCCCAGGGCGGCTCCATTTGCAATCATGCCGTTTGAATGCGGAAACAGCCCGGTAAAAATGGCGCTACGCGCAGGGCCGCATACAGGCTGGCAGGTATAGGCGTTTTCATAACGGATGCCTTCCGCTGCAAGCGCGTCCAGATTCGGCGTATGCATACGCCTGTTTCCATAGCAGCCGAGCATTTCTTTACAGGTGGTGTCTGTCATGATAAAGATCACTTGCTTCTTCAATTTTTTGCCTCCTTTCGTAATCGGCTTGTTAAGGTAAGTTAGTAATGTAGGGTAAAATTATAGTATAAAAACTGCCAGAAAAATACTATTGCAATATTTGTTTTTCATATGGACATTTCTGCTTTTGTATGCTATTCTTTCAGAAACTGGAACGCCTGCGTAAGACACTGTTGTAAAAACGGTAAAAGGAGGACGGCTCGTATGATTAATGTCAGCGGACACCTGCGGGATAAAAGAAATGTGAAAGGCTTTTGCGATGAAAGCGTAGCTTTGATTGTAAACTGTTGTGGAAAACAGGTTTTTTTAGAACAGGATTATTTTTTGAACCGGGAACAGGGGCGGTGCGACTACCAGATTATTTACGTGCATAAAGGGGCTGGACATTTTTATCTGGACAATCAATGGACGGCACTGCCTGCGGGACATGTCGTTTTGTACCGTCCGTTGCAGCAGCAGCGGTATTCCTATTTTGCAAAAGAAAAGCCGGAGATTTACTGGATTCATTTTACAGGCAGCCAGTGTGAAGATGTATTAAACAGATACGGGATTGAAAACTGCTATATAGGGGAAAGCCTGTCCGTCAAGCTGCTCTTTCAATATATCATTACAGAGCTGCAATTAAAGAAGCTGCATTATAAAAACATCGTGCTGGCTAATTTTTCGATTTTGCTAAGTACGATCCACCGTTCTTTTGAGCAGACGCTGCGGCCGTGTGAAAATGACTTTACGATTGACCGGCTAATCTGTGAATTGAACGCCAAATATATGGAAAACTGGAGCGTATCTTCGATGGCTGATTTTTGTAAATTAAGCAACAGCTACTTTTCGCACACCTTCAAACAGCGGATCGGTATCGCCCCTATGCAGTATTTAAACAATCTGCGCATAGAAAAAGCGAAAGATTTTCTAATGACAGATTCCATGTCCGTCGCTACGGCGGCGCAGCTTGCAGGATATGACGACCCTTTATATTTTAGCAGAGTATTTAAGAAGTCAACCGGAATTGCGCCCAACGCATTTTATCACAGTGTCGTGGACGGCAACACGCCGGAATGGTTCCAGGAGAAAAAGAAAACAGAACCGTAACACTGCCATACAAGCGTTCGCCGTTTACACATATTGAAAAACATTGTACAGGCTGATAAACAAGATGACAGCCATAAGAACGGTGAATAACCGGTCGACCGTTTGATCGTCCATTTTTTGGTTGATAACAGAACCTGTGAAACCGCCTAAAATGCCACAGCCAATCATCAGGCACAAAATACCGATGGAAAAGTCCGGGACATTCCTGCCAACGATACTGTAGCAAAGGCTCGCGATTTGGGAAAACAAGATAATATAAATAGAATACAAGGCAGTTTCTTTTGTTTCCATAGAAAACAAATAAAACAGCACGATTAGATTTACCGGGCCGCCGCCAATACCCAAAAAAGCGGAAAGGACGCCCAGCAGACAGCCGATCCCAAACACAACGAACCTGTTTTTTATATTTTTTGTCGCAATCGACTCTTTTTTAAGCTCATAAACCAGCGTTGCGGCTGTAAGAATAAATAAAACGGCCGCCTGGATAGCCCCCGCGCGGTTTTGTGTTTCCGGACTGCGTACGAAATACTGGAAAGCGGATTTTCCGGCGATTCCTCCAAGGACGCTCCCGGCTGTTAAAATAGAAGCAAACCGATTGTCAAACGCAATCATTTTTTTATATTTCAAGTTTTTATAAAGAGAAACGGCGGACATGGACAGCACGGTGCATCCAGAAAGAAACGACGCGGACGCGATATCCATAATACCGGCGGCGTCCAGCACCGGTTTTATAATAACGCCCCCGCCAATCCCGCAGATAGAGCCTGCGACAGATGAAAAGAAACAAACGAGAAAAATAATACAGATTGTCATAATAATAAACCTCTCCTTTTTTTATAAGTATAAAAAAAAGAGAGGCAAATGCTATTTCAGATCATGTTTTTTATATGGATTTTTTTGCTTTTTTATGTTGTTAAAAAGAACGTCCCTGATTGGAAAGCTGTTTTGCAATGCGTTCCATTTCGGGCAGACAAGCGCGAAAGAACATCTGATAAGACTGGCAAAAACAATTTCGTCCATATGTCCCTGCCGGCGTCATCCTATGCCGGCAGCATCCGCCCCGGCATAGAAAATAATATTCACAGGAGATGCATGCATCGTCAGGCACAACGCAACGGCTGATAAAATTGCTTTCTTTTTGCCGTTGTTCTATCATTTCAAAATCTTGCGTGCAAAGGTTGCCGAGCTTATATGCATCGAGCACGTAAAAGTCGCATGGATATACGCTCCCATCGGCTTCTATTACGTTCTGAAAGCTGCAAATGCCCTTTTGCTCACAAGATTCCGGTTCATAGCCAAGCAGGATACCGATATAGTTTTCAAACTGCCGGATATACGGCTGACGGCCATTTTCCAAATCCAAACGCCACAACCGGAACAAGTCTATCAGAAACTGGCCGTATACTTCCGGCGAAAGGGAATACGCTTTGCTGCCAGGCGGTTCGTACAGTGGATCAAGGCATGCAATATACTGCTGCCAGGCAAAACCGCGCCGTTGGTAGGCCTCGTAGATTCGCTGGATTTTCCGGGCTGTCTTCTGGTGCACGACCGTTAACACATTAAAATTTATACCGGCGCTTTGCATCTGTTCTGCCGCGGCAAGCGTCTGCAAATAAGTACCGTTTCCCTGCCTATCTTTGCGGTAGGCGTCGTGGGTAGCCTTCACGCCGTCCAACGACAGCCCGATCAGAAATTCGTTTTCCGCCCAAAAGCGGCACCAGTCCGCATCAACCAGGCCGCCGTTTGTTTGCAGGGCGTGCGAAATCGTAATCTTGTTCTGGTTGTATTTTTTTCATACGCCAGCCATTTTTCATAAAAGGCGCGGCCAGCCAGCATAGGTTCTCCGCCCTGGAACAGAAACGTACATGTTTTTTCTGTTGCAGCCAGCGTTTTTTTTATGACTTGTTCCATAACGTCGTCCTGCATCATGCCGTAGGACGCCTGTTTGCGGTTGTCCATTTCGTCGGTATAAAAGCAATACTCGCATTTCATATTACATAACCCGGAAACGGGTTTTATTAAAAAGTTCCGTTCACGCATCGTTTGATCTCCTGTTTGAATGTGGGGAATCCATTGACAAGGGCGCCTGTCTGTTTTGATACAGACAGGTCTATGATACTACTGGAACGGTAAAAAAGCAAATCTTATGATGACTATTACATACTCATGACTTTTACGTAATCTTCCGATTTATCCCTCATCATACGCAGCCCATACTCCAAATCTTCGAATAACAGTTTATGTGAAATCAGCCTATCCGGCGCAATCCTGTTTCGTTCCAGCCGATCTAGTACGTAATGCCAGTCGTCCTCTTTATCATGGGTAAAAGATGAATTCCAACTCCCTGTCACAGTCAGCTGATTGCGTAACATTTTCCAATAAACCTGCCTGTCCAAAAACATATCTGAATATGGGTTGCCTACAAGCAAAATGTTTCCGCCCGGGGCAGTATGATCCAATGCCTGCACGAACGTCTCATTCTTTCCAACACATTCAAAAAATATATCCGCCCCCATTCCATCGGTACGTTCCTTCAGCCATTGCCCTACATCCTGTTTTTGGCTGTCACAATAACCATTCTCGGGCAGCCCCATTTCTACTGCTAGCCGCTTTTGCGAATCCTTATTGCCAATTACAAGTATCTGATATCTGGCGTTTGGATTGCTAAGCGCATGTTCTTGTAAAAACATCAAAAGTAGCAGCCCAATTGTCCCAAGCCCACAAATGGCCAATGTCTGCCCCGATCTGCCAGGCCCGTCTGGCGTTGCCACGCCCGCCCTGCGTAACGCATGTACTGCCACTGCCATCGGCTCCAGCATAGCGGCGGCTTCAAACGATACATTCCCGGGCAGCCGGATTACATTTTCAATCGGAACCGAAACAAATTCGGCAAACCCGCCGTCCCGCCTAGACCCTAGATAGCTGTAATGCCTGCACATCTCATACTGCTGATTGCGGCAGGGCAAACAGCCCTTACATGGAATTAACGGAAAAACACCTACCCGCTGCCCCAGCCAGCCCGCTTCTACCCCGGCCCCAGCCTTTACTACTACCCCTGAAAATTCATGCCCCGGTATTAACGGGTAAGAATACGCGCCTGTCCGGTACACGCGCGGGATATCAGACCCGCAAATGCCGGCAGCTTTTACGGCAACCAGCGCTTCACCCCTATCCGGTTCTGGTTTTGCCACATTTTCCAGGCGTATATCGCCAATCTTATGTAACACATACGCTTTCATCCCTATACCGCCCTAATCTTTCTTTATAAAAACCTATCCGTTTTGATACCTTGCCTTGTGTATAAAAAGATCCCCGATCAAACAAGGTTTCCGCTCCATTTTTTCCAAAATCCATCGATCTCTTCTTGTGTATAAAAATGTCTGAATAAGCGATTATCCTCGTATTGCCCCCTTAATAGTTCTTTCGGTATACGCAATACCCGCTTTAATTCTTCATAAATATACTTATACGGTTTCTCTGCCCCTATATTATTATTTGCATATTTTAAATCTGGCTTGCCAACAAATGCCCCTACCACCCCCTCATTTTCATTCATCTGCTCCATTTTCAAGACCAATATTTCTACTTTTTCTGTCTTGATCCACGCGTAGCCTTTCTCCTTATCAAATGGATACTGAAAGATATCGATACCGGTCAGTTTTTTTAACTCCTTATCGAACCATTCAAATTCATAATTTGTGGCAAATTTTTCCTGTATATACTCCTGCGCGCATTTTGCCAAGTCTTTCGATGTCGGCACAGTCACCATATCCGGCTCAAAGTCCTGCATATACCACGCCAACGCTTCAGCCATAGGTTCCCTGATAAGTGTAATGACCTTTAGCTTTCTTCCTTTTTCCCATTTTTGTATCAACTGCTTATGAAAATAAGCGATCTGGCGGCTAATCACCGCGTGGTTTCCGCAACGGTTTGTCATGATATAATGCGTATGTATCGAATCAATCTTCTCCTTTTGCAGCGTGCAGTGAATCGTTTGTGACCCTACTTTTCCTGGCTGATAAACAAGCACCGCATCTGGCATCTCATAAAACTTTCGAAAACGGAATCCTTGTATAGCAAATACAGAAAACAGTTCCATGCGCATTTTCTTTTTTTCGCGCATATCTGCGCAAAATTCTTTGGAAAAACGTACATCTTCTACATTAAGTTCAATGCCAACCTGAAGCCCGTACCAAGTAATCACATATGCCCCTATCTGTTCCTTTTGCAAATCTTTTGCAATTTCATCACAATAATCGATACTTGCAATGATAACCACGCATTTTCTACAGATGGCCTTATTTTTCATTTCTTCCCAGTCAATTACAGGATACCCCATATACTGCTGCCTGCCCTCGTCCTGGTCACAAAAACAGGATATTTTGACCCCGGCGTCTTCTAAAAGCATTGCTGTCCTTTTTCCAATATATCCCGCACCGTATACGATAACTTCCCGCTCAAACAATGCCCCGATATCCTTTGTTATAAAATCATAATCCTTTATATACATTTCCCAATCTCCTACTTCTGCGCAGACTTACTTGACCAGCGTTGGTACGAACCAGACGGCCCTTTACTTTCATTTCTGTCCGGATGGAGCACTAGTCTAACTGGCAGCGGCTACAACATACAGCCCTCTAATTTCTACTGGCAACAGGCGTACCAGAAATAATCTGCCGGAACCTGTCTAGGTCGTCCCGCGTTGTAATCTTAAAGTTCCCTTCATCCCCAGGAATTAAATAAATATCCATGCCCGCCATAACTGCAGGCTCCGCCGCCCCGTTAATAGTCAAAATCAGATTCGGAAGCAGCCTCCTGTTTGCCGTCCAATATTTTTCCAACATAAATACTTCCGGCGCCTGTCCGGCAAAAATCTCTCCACGGTTTAATAAGGAGGTAATCTTTTTGCCGTCTGCGCTTGTATATACGGTATCTTTCATAGGCAATACAGGTACTAGGCCGTCATGTCCAACCACATCGTGCAGGCATTCCGAAATCATCCGTTCGGATAATAATGGACGCGCGGCGTCATGTACAAACACATAATCGGTATCTTTTGCATATTTGCGTATGTCTTCCAGGCCATGCAGAATAGAAAGCTGCCTGTTTTTACCCGGAAGGGAAAACCCACGGAATTTCTTTTCCACATCCTCTATTTCCAGCCACTTCCTGATCTGTTCTTGCCACAACGGCTCCGCAACAATCTGAACCGCATCCACCGCATGATGCATCGACAGACGCCGTATACAGTAAGAAATCACCGGCCGGCCACCAATCTCTATATACTGCTTTGGAATCTCAGCGCCCAGCCTCGTACCTGTCCCTCCAGATAAAATAAGTGCAATATTCATAAAATTACACCCCCACTTATATCTAAATCAAAATTTCAATTGCCTGATATCCGCCAATGTTTCCCCATAGGTTTTCCCTCTGCCAAATAAAAGCGTCGTGCCAAGTACAAACCCCCGGACGCCTTTTGGCGCAAACTCCAGTATCTTTTCCGCGCTGCAGGCCCCATCCCAATAAATTTCAAAATCCATATCTTCTTTCATAGAAAGTAATTTGGTAATTTTCTTACCTACATATGGCAAGTACATTTGCCCTGCATTGCCCGGGTTTACGGACATTACAAGCACTTTTTTAACGATCCGAAGCATTTCCATCACAGTTTCTACCGATGTGCCCGGGTTAATCGCGATCCCTGGTATCATGCCCGCATTAATAATGCTCTGTAAAGTAGCGGACGGATGATATTCGGCTTCCGGGTGGATATAAACTGTATCTCCTTTCCGTAAGTTCCGTAAAAACAGCCCGATACGGTTGTTCGGATGCTCAATCATCAAATGCACATCCAACGGCTTTGACGCAACGCCTGCTATAAAACGCATGTCATTCAGCGACATGGCAAAATTAGACACATACCGTCCATCCATAATATCGATATGAAAAGAATCAATGCCACCGTTTTCCAAATCTTTTACTTCTTGTTCCAGATTGCCATAATTGGCACACATCATTGATGCGGTTAATTCAAAATCCATGTCAGCTGCCCTCGCTTATCTATTCGTTTTACACTTGTCCAAAACATTCCATTCCTATGATTGATTATCGCCTCTTGCACATGTTAGATCAGCATCAAACGTCCTGTGTGGAAAATGCGCAGTTTCTTTTTATTATATAAGAAATACAGCGTCATCAGATTTTCCCCCAAATATCCAATATAACGGTCTGCGCGTTCGCAGCCCTTTGGCCGGCTCAACTCCTCTGTACGTTCCAAAATCGGAAAAAGCCAGGCGCAATAGTCAGACAGTACGTTCCTCTTTGCAACC